>ONUQ01000183.1 GCA_900321055.1 uncultured Elusimicrobia bacterium | reverse complement strand
TACATTACTCCTATGGATTTTTTAAATAAAAATATGCTACCCTATTGTTATTCCTAAAAGTCCAATATGTATTGAACCTCTACACAACATTGACTAAATAAAAAATTTAATGTACAATTATATAGGTATTTATTGCCGAGGTGGTGGAATTGGCAGACACGTGAGACTCAAAATCTCAAATTACTTCGGTGATGTGCGGGTTCAAGTCCCGCCCTCGGCATTTTAAATAAACAATAAAAAACCCTTGGCTAAACCAAGGGTTTTTTCATTTTATAATCTAATCTCAAATTTGTAATAATAAATATATATCTGTACAGTGTTTTTTAGAAACTGTTATATTTCAAATATTTATCTGTCTTGTTTTTTATTCGGGTAAAAATTAAAAGAATAATATTTCTTTTTAAAACCTATATATTAAAACAAAACTTTTTTTCTATTACCAATTCCTATAAAAAATCTAAAAAAAGAATATTTTGTTTCCCCTACCGGTATTATTTTTTAAAATATTTATCTAAAAATAAAGCAAGCGATGAATAAAAAGGAGATTTTGTAACTGTCTCATGAGAAGATTGAACTGCATTCTTTAATGCATTATGACATTCACATTTAATTTCCCTTTGAGCCATTTTAGGTATTAGATTTTTTATTAGTTTCTTGCATGTCTTTTCATTTGCAGACATAATTTCAAGAACCTTTTCTACTCCAACTTCATCTCCTAATTTCCAAACATCATAATCTGTAACTAAAGAGATATTTGCATAGCATATCTCTGCTTCTCTGGCAAGTTTGGCTTCAGGAATTGCTGTCATTCCAACTACAGAAAAACCGTTTGCCCTATTTACTTTTGATTCTGCTCTTGTAGAAAATTGCGGACCTTCAATACAAACATAAGTCGTATCACTAAAATGGTGCTCTATGGCAAGTTCGGTAACAGCTTTGTGAATCACATCTCTTAAATCATTACAAAAAGGATCTGCAAAACTTATATGTGCAACAATACCGTTACCAAAAAATGTATTTACTCTATTCTTTGTTCTATCATAAATCTGCTCGGGAATAACAAAATCTTTTGGCTTTATATTTTCTTGTAAAGAACCTACTGCCGTAAATGCAACGATTTGTTCAACTCCTAATGATTTAAGTGCATAAATATTTGCTCTAACATTTATTTCTGTCGGTAAAATAACATGTCTCTTTCCATGTCTTGGTAAAAAAGCAACTCTAATACCATCCATTGTTCCAACCGTTATTGGTGCCGGCGGTTTTCCAAACGGAGTTTCAATATCCAGTTCTTTTACCTCTTCTATACCGCTTATTTCACTAATTCCGCTACCACCAATTACTGCAATTTTTACAGGTTCAAAATTCTTTACCATAGTACCTCCAATTTTAAGATTTTTTTTGTCTGTTTTCTTTTTATTATTCAATACAGTATCGTATTTTACATTATTTACTTTGTTGTTTTTTTCTTTTATACCGGAATTATTTGTTGTATCCGCATATAAACTTATAATCGACAACAACATAAAAAAACAAATAATAAATATTTTTTTCATTTTTTCTCCATTAAAAAAGATTTATATCTTTTATTAATTAACATAAAGGCAATACAATCTAAATATTTTAAAATTTAATATATAAAACACTTCAATTATTTCTAATATTTCTAAATAATTTTTATATCTAATATTATTAATTGAACCTTTTCTCTATTCATATCTATATTAAACAATATATCAAATCTGTCTTTATATCCTAACATATCTATATATTTTGCAGCTCCCCAAAATACGGCAGGAACAGATATTCCGTCTTTACAAACTTTAAACTTTAAATGCTCCTGATTTAAGCCCATTATTGTTACTTCTTCAAAGCTTACATTCTTTAACAAAAATATCGGAACAGCATTTGAAGCTCCAAAAGGTTCTAAAAGATTTAAATCGTTATATGTTTTTTTACTTACTTCCGTAATTTTCAGTTCACAATCTACGATTATTTTGTTAGAAACCATTTCACTGGAAATACTTTCTTTTGCAATCTGTTTTATTCTTTTTCTAAACTCATCTAATTTATCTATTTTTATTGTAAGCCCTGCCGCTTGATGATGTCCTCCGAATTTAACCAACAAATCTTTAGTTTTATCAAGAGCCAAAACAATATCAAACCCCTCTATAGATCTACATGCTCCCGTTGCTTCCAGTGTATTTTGATCTTCTATAAATAAAATTACCGGTTTAGAATATAGCTTAACTATATGACTTGCCACTATTCCCGTAACACCATGCTTTAAATTTTTAGCATAAACAACCAGAATATTATCTTTTTCTACATCACATTGTTCTTGTAATAAAATTTTAAACTGCCTTATATTTTCTACCTGAAGTTCTTTTCTTTCATTGTTTAATTGCTTTAATTCAACAAAAAAATTATTGGCATTATATTTATCATCCGCAAGTATAAGATTTGCAGCCATATTAGCTTTCCCTAATCTGCCTGCAGCATTTATAATCGGTGCAATATTCCATGATATTGATTTTGCATTTATAGGCTTATTTTTTAAATATTCTTCAAAAATATATGATAATCCTAATCTGTTTGAAAAATTTTTGTTTAATATTTCTAATCCTGATTGTACAAGTGTTCTGTTTTCGTTTATTAAAGGTACAATATCTGCAACGGTTCCTAATGCAACCAAATCAACATTATTTTCAAAGAACTCTAACATTCTTCCGTCATTCTCAAACTCAAATTTTCTATATTGTTTTAAAATTTCATAAGCAAAATCTTTTATGTTGTCTTTTTTATCTCCGGTTATTTTTTCTATTTTTACATTCTCTATATTCTTAAAAATTTCTATATCATTTGAGATTATTTTTGAATATTCATACAAGTTTATTTGAGATAAACTTTCTATCATAAACTCTTGTTCTCCAACGATAATATTATTAACAAGAGTTATAAAAAAACATTTACCGTTTTCTATTGCAATAACGGCTATTTTTTTATCAAAATATTTTCCATAAGTTTGCATCAAAGCCTGAGAGACTTTAAAAGAAACTCCACAGCCTGCAAGGTCACTAAAAGGGTAAACATCAGTGTTTATTTTAGGATTAACTATACAATATGCTTTCGGTAAACCGTCTTGTGGAGGTTCGTGATGATCCGTAACTATAACTTCTATTCCTAAATTATTAGCATAATCTATCTCTTTCACGGCAGATATTCCACAATCTACGGTTATTATAAGTTTTATGCCTTCATCACTATATTTATCTAAAACATTGCAAGATAATCCATATCCTTCGTCAGAAGGAATATACCAACAAACTTTACCGCCTAAAGTAATAATTGTGTTATATAAAACAGATAAAGCCGTAATACCGTCAACATCTCTATCCGCATATATCAATATTTTTTCTTGATTTTCTATTGCCTGATGTATTCTTACAACGGATTTATGCATATCCTTAAAAAGAAAAGGATTAAATAAAATCTCTTTTTTAGGAAAAACAAACTCTTCAACAGATTCAACATCCTTAAATCCTCTGTTTATTAAAACTTTTAAAACCGTTTCCGGTAATTTAGTTTGTTCTTTTAAATTTGATAATAAAGTTTTATCAATACCTTGTATTATCCATTCGTTTTCTTGCATCTTATTCCTAATTTTTATTTTAATTTTTATTCATTGTATCAAATTGCGAAATAAATTGCCAAAAAAATGATAGTTCTTATTCCATAATATCCAAAATTTTCCTTACCTTTTCGGGTTTTTCTTCCGTAATTGTATAAGCAGTATTCAATATTTTTACAATGTTTTCAATGTCGGCTTTGTTATAATGCAATTCAAATAAAATATCATTTTTGTAAACTTTATCCCCGGTCTTTTTATTAAGAATTATTCCGCTTACAAAATCTATTTTATCTTCAGCTTTTAGTCTTCCTGCACCGAGCATACAAGAGGCAATTCCTATATTTCTTGTATCAATATATTTCAAATATCCGTTTTTTTGAGATTTAATTCTATAAATATTTGTAGCTTTACCGAATACGGAATAATCGGATATAACCCTTGTGTCGCCGTTTTGAAGTTCTATCATTTTTATAAATTTTTCAAGAGCTTTACCTGAGGATATTGTTTCCTCGGCAATTTTTTTTGCTTCTTCAAAAGTTTTTGCAGTTTTTGTTTGCATTAAAGTATATGCGGACAAATTAATGCTTAGTTCAAAAAAATCATTTTTTAATCTGTTTTTCAATATTTCTATTGTCTGTATAACTTCCAAACTGTTTCCCGCCATATTTCCCAACGGTTCATTCATATCGGTAATTACGGCACATATATTTTTTTGAATAATTTACCTACTTGAACCATTTTTTTGCCAAAAGTTTTGACTCTTCATATTTTTGTATAAAGGCGGCATTACCTGTTTTTACATCCAATAAAATATTTTGAGCACCTTCAGCAATTTTTTTAGACATTATACTTGAACAAATTAAAGGAATTGATTCAACTGTTGCCGTAACATCTCTGAGAGCATACATTTTTTTATCTACCGGAGCAACTTCTTTTGTTTGCCCTATAATAGCAAAATGGTTTTGTTTTAAAACTAATTTAAATTGTTCTATATCTAAATTTACATTAAATCCCGGGATTGATTCCAATTTATCAAGAGTTCCTCCCGTATGACCTAAAGCTCTACCGACCATCATTGGAACATAAATATCACAACTTGCAAGTATTGGTGCTATAAGTAAAGATGTTCCGTCTCCGACTCCGCCGGTAGAGTGTTTATCTGCAGTTGGTCCATCTAAAAAACTTAAATCCAAAATTTTGCCCGAGTGAGCCATTGCATCCGTAAGAAAAAAAATTTCTTCATCGTCAATATTTTGAAAATAAATTGCCATAAAAAAAGCAGACATTTGATAGTCTGCAATTTCACAACTATTGTATCCGGTAATCATAAAAGAAATTTCTTCTTTAGATAATTTTTCCCCGTTTCTCTTCTTATAAATTATATCGTAGGCTCTCATTAAAATTCCTCTAAAAAAGCACTTATTATTTTTTCTATTGATTGTGTAGCTTTTTCCCCTGAATTTAAAACTTCTTCGTGTTCCAAAATTTTTTTAGATATTCCGCTTGCTTTATTTGATATATAAGTTAAAGCTAAAATATTCATTCCCATTTGTTTTGCAACCATAGATTCCGCAACCAATGACATTCCAACTACATCTGCCCCTAACCTTCTATATGCAAAAATTTCTGCCGGTGTTTCATAAGAAGGTCCGCTAACTGCAAAATATATTCCTTCATAAGATTTTATTTTGTTTTTTTTAGCAATTTTTAATATATGTTTTCTAATATTTTCATCATATAAATTTGTCATATCAGGAAATCTGGCTCCAAAATCATTGTAATGTTTTCCTATTAAAGGATTATTAAAAATAAAGTTGATATGATCTTTTATGATAACAATATCTCCAACATTATATTTTTCATTTATCGCTCCAACCGCACAAGTAATAATCAGAGTTTGAACTCCTAAAAATTTCATTACTCTTATCGGATATGATATTTCCTGCATTGTATACCCTTCATAATAATGAAGTCTTCCGTTTAATAAAAAAATATCTTTAGAATTTAATTTTCCGACTACAAGTTCACCAATATGTCCGGGAACTGTTGATTCTTTAAAATAAGGTATTTTTGAGTAAGGTATCGTTATTTCTTGTTTTATTGTATTTTTTATAT
Source organism: uncultured Elusimicrobia bacterium (assembly GCA_900321055.1). GTDB lineage: Bacteria > Elusimicrobiota > Endomicrobiia > Endomicrobiales > Endomicrobiaceae > Ruminimicrobiellum > Ruminimicrobiellum tauri. The sequence continues at coordinate 1,700 of ONUQ01000183.1, read as the reverse complement.
TACTAAGTCCTGACCCGCAAATTATGGCTGTTTTCGGGCTAATTTTTATTTTAGAATCTATATACTTTTTACTTTCCTTAATTTTATCCAAAATACTTAATCGTTTCATAGAATTTCATCCTTAAAACTTGTTCCGTTTTTCATTCGCTCTATTTCAAAAATATCTGCAATTGTTTGGGCAACATCCGACAATGTTTTTCTTACACCTAAATTCACATTTTGTTTTATTGACGGTCCATAAACTAAAAGCGGTACATATTCTCTTGTATGATCCGTATGTTTTGTATATGTAGGATCACAACCATGATCTGCCGTGATAATTAATAAATCGTTATCGCACATTACATCCATTATTTTCGGAAGCATTCTGTCAAAATATTTTAAACCTTGAGCATAAGCATCAACATTTCTTCTATGCCCCCAAAGCATGTCAAAGTCAACTAAATTTGTAAATATTAAATGTTTTCTTTCTTTCGGATTAGTATCAGGGCACAATTTTTTTATTTCAATATTGATATTATCATTTTTATAGATTTGTGGATCTACAATAGATTCTATTGTTTTTTGTATTCCGACAGAATTTCCTTTTGTATGATATGATATATATATACCTCTATCTGCAAAAATATCACTAATCTTTCCTATACCTACAACAGAACCGTTTATATTTATTATTTTGTCTAATATTGTTTGTTCCGGTGGTTTTAAAGAGTAATCTTTTCTGTTAGAAGTTCTCTTGTAAATACCATCCGTAAGCTTAAAAGGTCTTGCAATAACTCTACCAACAGCATGTTTTCCAACAAGAAGTTTTCTTGCAATTTCACAACATTCATAAAGTTTTTTTATACCAAAAATTTCAGGAGTTTCGTTTGCTGCAATTTGAAAAACAGAATCTGCCGAAGTATAAACTATAGGATAACCTGTTTTATCATGTTCTTTTCCAAGTCTTTGAATTATTTCTGTTCCTGAAGCAACACAATTACCCAAAACTTTTGTTCCTATCAATTTTTCAAATTCTTCTATTAATTCCTTCGGAAATCCATTCGGATATGTAGGAAAAGGTTTATCTAAAATTATTCCTGCCAATTCCCAATGACCGGCAGTAGTATCTTTTGCAGGAGACAAAGTTGCCATTTTTCCATAGCATCCTATAATATTTTTCGGTTTATATCCATAAGGATGCGGAATTATGTTATACAAACCTAACTTACCCATATTTTCAAGAACAAAATCTTCTTCCATTTGTTCAAAAATATGTTTTAATGTGTTAGCTCCATAATCATTATATTTTGTGGAATCCGGCAATTCGCCTACACCAACACTATCTAACACGACTAAAATAACTCTATTTATGTTTGATAACATTTTGCTCTCCTTTTAAAATTTATTTTCAACGGCTGAGCAATCTATAATTTACAATTAATACCAAAGCATCTATAACGGATAATAACTATATTTTACAATTTTTAGCCGAATAGTTGAATGGTACAGTTATTCTCTTGCAAATTTTGAATCAATTATTGAAGAGTATTCTTTTATATATATAATATTGTTATTTTGTAAAATTATACGGACTTTTGGATTTAATAGTGCATACAAGTCTGCAATAGAGCTAATAAATTTTTCACTGTTACTTTTAGCTGTTTACTCTTTGTATACTTTCTTTTGTGAATATTTTCTTAATGAATTTATTATTTTAG
>ONUQ01000120.1 GCA_900321055.1 uncultured Elusimicrobia bacterium | reverse complement strand
TAAACTTTTTAATATTGTTTGAGCATCTTTATGACCTTGTTTTGCTGCTAACTCAAACCATTTTCTTGCTTCGTTAATATCTTGACCTACACCTTCACCTTTAGAATACATATATCCGACTTTATATTGTGCATCTAAATCATTCTTTAACTCTGCATAATTTTTATAACATTCAAAAGCCTTTGCTTTATCTTCGTTTCTGCCTAAACCGCTATAATACATATCACCTAACATATAAATTGCATCTTCGTTTCCGCTGGATTCTGCTTTTCTAAAATAATCAAATGCCGTTTCAAAGTTAGCTTCTACGGAATCACCACTGCTATACATACAACCCAATTCATATTGTGCATCCGCATTGCCTTGTTCTGCTGCATCAGAGTAATATCTCACAGCTGCTTTATGATTTCCTTTGGAATAGTAATAATTACCTAATTCATATTGTGCTTTGTCATAACCGGAAGCTGCAGAGCTCTTATATAATTTGATAGCTTTATTTTGGTTTTTAATAACGGAATCACCGCTTTCAAACATTTTCGCTAAACGATATTGTGCTTTTTTATCTTTTTTTATGGAAGCTTTATTATACCATTCGTAAGCTAACTCTTTATCTTGTTTTACAAATATTCCGCCATAGTATAAATCCCCAAGACAACATTGTGCTTCAGCATAACCGCCTTCTGCCGATTTCTTATAATATTTTACAGCTTTTTCTTCCAAAGATTTTTTTTCGGATATTTTTTTGCCGGTTGCTTTTACCGCCTGCTTTTCATACATTTTACCTAAACAAAATGTTGCTTTTCCTAATCCTTGAGCCTCTGCTTTTTCATACCAGGAAATAGCATCCTTATCATTTTGTTTTACACCGTTACCGTTAGCATAAAGGTTACCGAGTTCAAATTGTGCTTCCGCATATTTCTTAGATTTTTTAAAGTATTTATAGGCATTAGAAAAATTATTCTCTTTAAGAGCTTCCATTCCCTGATTATAATTCTCAATATCTTTTTCACTAACAGCCGACATCACGGAACCAACCCCACACAATAATACTACCAAAATTAAACTAACCAACTTTTTCATGTTGCTTCTTCCCCCATAATAAATTAATACTAATAATGTTTTAATGTTTTTTCTTGCCTTGACTTAAAGAATTTTATCAATTCCAAGACATAAGGTCTATCGGTAGATATATTCATTATATCTGTTTTTGAAACTTTAAAAGTTTCATCCAAATAATCTTGATGTTTATTTAAATTTTTATAATATTCATTCTTAACATTCAAAGATGAAAAATCTATATCCATCACCAAACCTGTTTCTGCATCCTGTATGGTAAATATTCCATTTTTAGGAATTTCCTGTTCCTTCGGATCTGAAATCTTTATGCAAACCAAATCATGCTTTTTTGCCGTAACTTTCAACATACTATCAAAATTTGTATCATAAAAATCAGAAATCAAAAAAACCAAGACTTTTCTTTTACACAATTTATTTAAATATTTTAAAGCATTTTCTATATTTGTTTTTTTATTTCTCGGCTTATAACTTAATATCGTATCTATAAGTCTTAAAATATGCTTTTTATTTTTTTGCGGTTTAATATATTGCTCAACAACATCGGTAAAAGTAAGTAAACCTGCCCTATCACTGTTTTTTAATGCAGAAAAAGCAAGAACGGCAGTCAGTTCCGCAATTAAATCGTTTTTAGTGATATTTTTACTGCCAAACTGACCGGAAGCACTTAAATCAACAACAAATATTACCGTCTGCTCTCTTTCCTCATCATACATTTTTATATAAGGCTTATTTCTTCTGGCAGTAACATTCCAAGATATTCTTCTGATATCGTCACCCGGAACATATTCTCTAACTTCACTAAATTCCAATCCTTGCCCTTTAAAAATACTATGATACTTTCCCGAAAAAACATCATTTACAAGTTTTTTTGACTTAAGTTCTATTTTTTTTACTTTTGATAATATTTCATTACTAATCATCTAAAAAATTACTCCGGGCAAATTTGAAGAAAAAATGTATCACACAAAAAATTGTTTCATTTTTTCCTGTTTACAGTTTATAACGACTTTAGTTACTAAATTTTTACCGAAACATTTCAATAACATTCAAGAACTTACAGTTTAAACACCATAAGTCTGTTATAAAAATTATTTTACAAATTAGCTTGAAGGTTGTTTATAATGCGGGAAATCTTTAAAAATTACTCCATAATTTTCAGTTGAATACCGGAAAAAGATTAAAAAACTGATTTTTTATATATTCCTGCCAAATCAATCTACAGGAACAACCAACAATATTAAATTTTTCAGTCCGTCAACTTATCAAAACATTAACTGTCTTTACTTTTCAATATTCTTTTATATACTTTGTTATTATTCTAATTCCCAAATCTTCTATATTCCGTTCAAATTTCAATTATATATTCTCATTATAAACCATACCATCGGCTATACTGCTTGTACTTCTTACGGAAC
>ONUQ01000119.1 GCA_900321055.1 uncultured Elusimicrobia bacterium | reverse complement strand
TTTGTTTGTAACGATATTTACCAATAAATCTCCGGTATTAACACCTTTTCTTACAACCAAATGTCTGAAAAAACCTTCGTGAGATTTTGTGTTATATGCCTTTAAATTTGTTTTTATGACAAAATCTTTTACTATAGATTCTGCTTTAACAATATCTTCGCATGCAATATAACAGGGCGGAACGGACGAATATTTATAAAAACTGCCTTTACAGTGCAATCCTAAATTCAGTTTATCGTTTTCGTTGAAAAAACTAAATTCCATTTTATTTCTATAATTCCAAATGTTCGGACTTTGTTTTGCTTGAGGTATTTCAATATTTAAGAAATTTAATAATTCTCTGACGGATTTGGTTTTAAAATCTGTTTGATTAATATAATCCGTATGCTGAAAAGAACATCCTCCGCATTTCCCAAAAGATTGGTACTGCGGAGATTTTCTTAAAGGGGATTCCGTAACAATTTTTTCAATTTTTCCTTCCCGAAACGATTTTTTATCTCTTGTAACAAATATTTCTGCTTCTTCATCAGGTAAAAGACCTTCCGTAAATAAAGCAATACCATCTTCACATCTGCAAAGAACTTTTCCGGGAAATACAATTTTTTCTGCTTTAACTTTAATAACTTTATGTTTTAATGATGGCATATTCTCTTCCTGTTTTATGAAAATTTATAACTACGGTATGTATTATAACAAATAAGTAGTATGGTTATAAAATATAAATAACTTAAAATTATTTGCGGTAATTGAAATAATAAAATGCTGTTTAAACAAATAAATATTAAAACAATATTTACAAAAAGTAATACCATTATATTTTTCCTGTACAAAAGTTCATTGTTTTCCGTTGTTTTAGAATTTGCCATAAATAAATTGAATATAGAAGCCATAATAATGAAGTGAATAATTATCATAAATGTAAAAAAATTACAATCATGGAATTAAATACAAGTAAAACAGAGGATAATATATAAATATTAAAAAATAATATTGCAGGAAACATTGAATTAAAGTAAAACTCTTTTTTATAAATAAAAAGTAATAAAGTAAATATTCCAAAAAGTACGGGCATATATAATATTAGCTGTACACTCATTCTGTCAAAAAAACATACAACCAAATCAAATAATAAGAATACGGAACACATAATGGAAATAAATTTATATATCCTGCAAAATTTAGTTATGGCAATATCAGATTTTTTTTGTTTTTTTAGTCTGAAAATATAATAACAAATAAAAATTACCGATGTTATTATAAAGACAAAAAACACATACTTGTCATTTGAGGTGGCAATAAAGAATTTATTGCAAGAATTATAACTAATACAATAGTGTTAAATAATAAAAAATGCTCGCTGTTATCAACGAGAAGATATTTTTGTTCTTTAAATATTTGTAACCAAAATAAATATCCCGTAATATAAAAACTTATTGATAATAAATATACTAAAAGTGATGAAAAACAAAATGTAAAGAAAAACCAATAAATACAAGATAACAGTATAAGTTCCGTTATCATTACAACAAAATAATTTTTTTTATTTTCTGAAAGTAAGTTCATTTGTTCTCCTGCTATGGATTATTTAATATTATTGTTATTATAGTTAAATTTTTATAATCTGTTAAGGAATATGAATTTTAGTTGTCAGAAATCGCTGTAAAATATAGTTTTATATTGCTGAATAATTTTGTAAAATACAGTATAATTTAGATAAAATTTTCAATAACATAAAAATATTTTGCATTTTTTTTGTATATTTTATAAACTTATTCAACTTAAAAGTGTAAATAAAATGAAGATAAGAACACCATATTATTTAATTGAAGAAAAAAAACTTTTGGAAAATATGAAAAAGATTGCCTATATTAGAGAGCAGTCGGGTGCTAAGTTTGTGTTAGCACTAAAATGTTTCTCTACTTGGTGTGTATTTCCTTTGATGTCAAAATATATGAACGGGACAACAAGCAGTGCTTTGTATGAAGCTAAATTAGGTTATGAAAAGTTTGGTAAAGAAGTTCATGCTTATTCCGTTGCTTATCCGAAAGAAGAAATTTTAGAGTTGAAAAAGTTTGCGGATAAAATAATCTTCAACTCAATATCTCAACTGAAAAGATTTTATCCGATAGTAAAAAATAAAAATTTAGGGATAAGAGTTAATCCTAAAATAAGTTATAGTCACTTTGATTTGGCAGATCCTGCAAGAAAATATTCTCGGCTTGGTGTAACGGATAAAAAAGAAATTTTGAGTAATTTAGATAAAATAGACGGATTAATGTTTCATTTTAATTGTGAAAACGAAGATGTTGATTTTTTGGAAAAGTCATTTAATTATATAGGCAAACAATATGATACTGCCCTAAAAAAAGTTAGCTGGGTAAGTTTTGGCGGTGGAATATATTTTACAAAAGCAGGTTATAATATTGAAAAATTTTGTAAAATACTAAAAGATTTTTCAAAGAAATATAAGGTGCAGATTTTTTTAGAGCCGGGGGAATCTTCTATTACAATGAGTGCAAAACTGGTTACATCTGTTTTGGATATAACAAAAAATAAAAAAAATATTGCGGTGATAGATTCTTCTATAGAAGCTCACATGTTAGATTTGCTTACTTATCATACTCCTGCAAAAATGGCAAAACAAAAAAATGCAAAGTATGAGTATATTGTTGCAGGAAGAACATGTTTGGCGGGAGATATATTTGGAACATACAAATTTTCAAAACCGCTAAAAGTCGGTGATAAAATAGAATTTGAAGATGCTGCTGGATATAGTATGGTAAAAATGAATTGGTTTAACGGTGTACAAATGCCGTCAATAGCAGTAAAAAGATTAAACGGAAAAGTTGAACTTATAAGAAGTTTTACATATAAAGATTTTATTAATAATTTATCGTAAGAAACAGATTAACTAAGTCTTAAGGAGGCGGTTGCTTGAAATGAAAAGAAATATTTTAGTTATTGGTGCCGGAGCCGTATCACATGTTGTTTGTCATAAATTGGCACAAAATAATGATGTTTTTGGAAAAATGTACCTCGGATCCAGAACTTTAAAAAGTTGTAACGAAATTTTGGATAGTATAAAAAGAAAAAATAATTATAAAAATCCTGATAACGAAATAATTTCCAAGCAAATAGATGTTTTTGATATTCCTGCCTTAGTAGAATTAATAAAAGAACTTCAAATTTCAATAGTTATAAATGTTGCAAGTGCATTTTGCAATATGTCAATATTGGAAGCTTGTATTCAAACAGGTTCTGCATATATAGATACGGCAATTCACGAAGAGTCAAACAAAGTTTGTGAAAATCCGCCATGGTATGCAAATTATGAATGGAAAAGAAAAGATAGATGTACACAAAATAAAATTACGGCAATTTTAGGGTGCGGTTTTGATCCGGGTGTAGTAAATGCTTATTGTGCATTGGCAGTAAAACATCATTTTGATAAAATAGCAACAATAGATATTATGGATGTAAATGCCGGTAGTCATGGAAAATATTTTGCTACAAATTTTGATCCGGAAATAAATTTTAGAGAATTTCATAAAGTATGGACATGGATAGATAATCAATGGGTACAAAAACCGGTCCATGAAGATAAATTGGTTTATGATTTTCCCGTAGTCGGAAAACAACCCGTGTATTTGACGGGACATGATGAACTTCATTCCCTCTCAAAAAATATTAAAGCAAAATCTATAAGATTTTGGATGGGTTTTAGCGACCATTACATAAATGTATTTACGGTACTAAAAAATTTGGGTTTATTATCCGAAAAACCGGTAAAAACGGCAGAAGGGTTAGAAGTCGTTCCTTTAAAAGTTGTTAAAGCATGTTTGCCAAACCCGAAGAGTTTAGCTCCGGATTATGTGGGAAAAACATGTATCGGTTGTTTAATTAAAGGTAAAAAAGACAATAAAAATAAGGAGTTATTTATTTATAATATTTGCGACCATAAAGATTGTTATAATGAAGTTGAAGCTCAAGCAATCAGTTATACGGCAGGAGTTCCGGCTGTTACCGCAGCTATATTGGTAGCAAACGGAACTTGGGATGTTAAAACTATGGTAAATGTTGAGGAGCTGGATCCGGATCCGTTCATTGATTTGCTGGGCAAAAACGGATTATCAACTGCAGTATTGGAAAATACTCCTGCAAAAAAATTTATTTAAATTTATTATTAAAAAGGATTATATGAACAAACATAATAAAGTACCTGTTTTTGACATACTTTTAGGACATGCTAACAGAAATGTAACATCTTTTCATACACCCGGTCATAAGAACGGAAAAGGAATTGATCCCGTTTTAAAAAATGTTACGGGTGATGCTCTGTATAAATTTGATGTGACTGTTTTTGATGAAGTAGATTCTTTACATGATCCTGTCGGTCCGATAAAAAAAGCCGAAGAATTAATGGCAGATGCTTACGGAGTAAAAAATTCTTTGTTTTTGGTAAACGGAACTTCTGTAGGAAACATAGCTATGTTTTTATCGGCTTGCAATCCGGGGGATTCCATAATAGTATCAAGGAGTTCTCATAAATCTATAATGGGAGGAATAATCCTTTCAGGAGTTTGGCCGATATGGTTGCAACCTACTATAGATCAAAATCTTGATATAATATTTAATTCCACTTATGATGAAATAAAAACGGCTTTGGATATGTACCCTGAAGCAAAAGCGGTCTTTGTGACAACCCCTACTTATAACGGTGTTGTAACGGAAATCAAGAAAATTGCAGATTTGTGTCATAAAAGAGGTAAAGTATTATTAGTTGATGAAGCTCATGGACCGCACTTGAAATTTAATAATCAATTACCTATGTCAGCAGTTGATGCAGGAGCTGATTTATGTGTACAATCTACACATAAAATACTTTCTGCTTTATCTCAAGGTTCTGTTTTACACCATAATTCAAAACTTGTTGATATAAACAGAGTTAAAAAGATTGTTTCAATGTTACAGACTACAAGTCCGTTATATCTTACACTTGCAAGTATAGATTTAGCAAGAAGACAAGCCGTTTTGCATGGACAAGAAATGTTTGACAGAGTAATTGAAGCGGCAAATTGGGCAAGAAAAGAAATAAATACAAAAATTCCCAATATGAGATGTTTGACAAAAGATGACATAAAAGATAGAGGATATGATTTAGATTTGACAAAACTTACAATTAATGTTACCAAAACCGGACTTTCCGGATATGAAGTAGATTCTATTCTCGCAAAAGAGTATAATATACAGGTAGATTGTTCCGACACATTTAATTTAATAGCAATTATGGGTATAGGTTCAGATATGGATGATGTTCAAAAACTTGTAAGTGCTTTAAAAGAAATTAGTAAGAAATATAAAGGAACACAGAAAAACTGGATTTTGCAAATTCCGTCTCTTGCTACGGAGATGGTTATGACACCGAGAGAGGTTTTTTTGTCGCAAGATATAAAAAAGATTCCTTTAGCAAAATCGGTAGGACATGTTTCGGCACAAGTTTTGACACCGTACCCTCCGGGAATACCTGTTGTAATACCCGGAGAAAGAATTTCAAAAGAAATTTGTGATTATTTGGTAGATATGGCTTCAAAAGGTATAAGAATTAGCGGGCAGGAAGGCGATATTTTAAAGATGGTAAAAGTTTTTGCAAATTAAAATTTATTATAGAGGAGGAGATACATTATGAATAAAAAGTTGTTGGCAAATTTCAAAAAAATATTAACACAAAAAAAAGCAACTATAACAAACAAATTAAATTCAAAAAAAATTGATGAAGTAGAAATTGAAACAGGTGGAGATGAAATAGATACGGCTACACAAAGTACTGAAAGAGAAATGCAATTTGAGTTGAGCGGTATAGATAAAAGAATGATGCAAGATATAGATAATGCATTAGCAAAAATAGAAAAGGGAACATTTGGATCTTGTGAATGTTGCGGAAAAGAGATTCCTCAAGCAAGACTTGATGCTTTACCTTGGGTAAGATATTGTAAAGAATGTCAGGAAGAAGCAGAAAAAAATTCAAAATAAATAAGAGGCTAAAAATAAATATGAGATTTGTTTTAAGTTCAAAAATATTTAGAGCTACGGTTACGGAAGCTAATTTAGAGTATCAGGGTAGCATAACTATAGATTCAGACTTAATAGAAAAAGCCGGATTGTGGGTTGGCGAAAAAGTGTTAATTGTAAGTAATACTTCCGGAGCCAGACTTGAAACTTATGTTATTCCCGGAAAGGCCGGTTCCGGAACAATTTGTATGAATGGTGCGGCAGCTCATCTTATAAAAAAAGATGAAATTGTTATTATTATGGGGTTTGAATTGTCGGACAGACCTATAAAAGCAAAGATTGTTTTTGTAGATGAAAACAATAAATGTATAAAACAAGCATAGTTAAAAATTTTTTAAATAAAAATAAAAGAATATATATTTGTCAGTTATATGTAAATAGGTGACAAAGTTATTTATTCATAGCAAAAGAGTAAGATTGATACAATAAATTTTCTAAACGGATAAAGTATATTTTGAAGATTTAAAGTTATTTGAAATGCTATGATGTAATAGATTTTTTAAGGTTGGAGAAAAATTTGGAAATAAGAGAAGCTGTAGATAGAAAAATTAGAGATATTATGAATTTTCCAAAAAAAGGTGTGATTTTTAAAGATATTACTCCATTGTTTTTGGATATAAACTTGTACAATAGAGTTATAGATTATATGGCAGAGCAGTATAAAGATAAAAATGTAACAAAAATTGTAGGTTTAGAAGCCAGGGGTTTTATGTTTGCAATATCGTTAGCACAAAAATTAAAAGTTCCTTTTGCTCCAATTAGAAAAAAAGGTAAATTACCTTATAAAAAAATTTCTGCAAGTTATGATTTGGAATATGGTAGTGAAACAGTTGAAATACATGTTGATGCTGTTAATGAAAAAGATAATGTTCTTATAGTAGACGATTTACTGGCTACAGGCGGAACAGTGTGTGCGACAATAGAGTTAATAGAAAAGCTGAAAGGTAATGTATTAGGTTGTGCATTTGTTATAGAATTATTATTTCTTAATGGTAAGAGTAAGTTAAAAGATGTTCCTTATATTTCAATAGTACAATACTAGAATTTTGCAAAGCAAAATTTAGATGTATAAAAATAGGAAAGATGTAGGTATAGATACTTCAGTTGAAAAGTTTAGTATTTTTATTCCGTACAACCGAATATCTTATATCCGTACTTTCGCAGTTAAAGCCCTGATAGCTCAACAGGATAGAGCAGATCCGTCCTAAGGATAAGGTTGGAGGTTCAACTCCTCTTCAGGGCGAGTTGCCGGATAGGGTGATTTTTTTTATAAGCTTTTTCTTTTTTCTAAATTCTCTTAGTAGTTCTACTCTTTTTATTTATCAGGCTGTTTCAGATATTTTTAATGCTTTGTTATATATATTTCGGTTGTTGTTTTTTTATCGTGAAATGATAATAAATAGACAATATATACCTATCTTTAATCTTTGCTGTTCTTATTAATTTCTTATCAAAAATTCCTTATAATATATGGAAAAATCAAATTCAGACAAAATACTTTATATAGACAACAAAAAAGCCGAAGTATTGTTCGGAGTAGGTGTCCGACTCAACGAACCTGCCATCTCCATTCTGAACAATCCTTCAGCCACGGATAGTATAGCTGATTTAAAAAATAATTTCAATGTTTTGTATTGGTTAACAATAATATATCAAAAATGATAGATACATATTGAAAAAATATTTTGTTAAGTGGAGAAAATAAAAATGGCAGAAAATTATAACTTTTAAACAAAAAAAGAATATTGAGAAAACAAAAATATAAATAGAAAATATTTACATAAGTATAAAATAGCAGTTAAAATGACTGATTAATTGTAATTTGTAATGTTAAAAAAAGACTAATGTGTTTTGCAATAGTCTTTTTTTGTTGTATAATTATTTCATTGTAAACAGTAATATTTGAATCGGTGATAGGCTGTATTGATTTTATCTTAATGATAATTTTTAAATTTTAGTAAATTTTAATTTTATAGAATACATAAATAATTATATTTGGAGGTTTTATTATGGCCAGAAGAAGAGTAGGAATAATTACTGCCGGTGGTGATGCCCCCGGAATGAATGCAGCTGTTAGAGCTGTTGTAAGAACAGGAATATTTCATGGTTTTGAAATGGTGGGTTTTAAAAGAGCATTTGGCGGTTTGCTGGATGGCGATTATATAAATATGGATGCAAGAAGTGTTAGCGGAATAATAAATCTTGGCGGAACAATTTTAAGAACGGGAAGATGTCCTGAACTTAAAACAGAAGTCGGCAGAAAAAAAGCTATAAAAATTTTAAGTGATTTAAATATTGATAGCCTTGTAATTATCGGAGGAGACGGATCGCTTGCTGCCGGTAATGCATTGCACAAAGAAGGTATAAAAGTTATAAATCTTCCTGCAACAATTGATAATGATATTTATGGAACGGAAGAATGTATTGGTTATGATACGGCTCTTAATACTGCAGTTGATGCAATAGATAAAATAAGAGATACGGCAAAAAGCCATGACAGAATATTTGTTGTAGAAATTATGGGCAGACATCATGGTTTTTTAACACTTGCGGTAGGAGTTGCTGCCGGAGCAGAAGTTATAATTGTTCCTGAAGTTAAACCTAATATGGAAGAATTGTGCGACAATTTTAGAAGAGCAAGTAATTCCGGTAAAAAATCTCTTATAGTTGCTTATGCAGAAGGGTGTGGCAGTTCTATTGATTTTGCAAGGGAAGTAGAAGAAAAAACAGGACTTGAAGTTAGGGTTAGCAATTTAGGATATATTCAAAGAGGCGGAGTTCCGACGGCAAGAGAAAGAATATTAGCTTCGTGGTTTGGAGCCTATGCAACAAAATTATTAAAAGAAGAAAAAACCGGTCTTTTTGTAGGCTATCAAAAAGGAAATATTGTAGCTACACCTTTTGAAGAAGTTTGTGGTAAACAAATAGAATTTGATGGTGAAATGTATAAATTGATACAAAGAATTTCAATTTAAAAGTG
>ONUQ01000118.1 GCA_900321055.1 uncultured Elusimicrobia bacterium | reverse complement strand
TCTTGAGGAACAATTTTATAATATTTTAAAAGAGCTACTATAGGAAACCCTGAATTATTCATAAAAGTCATAGGTTTTGCTATAAGTATATTATTCTCATTCCTTCTATAAAATGTAATACTCGCCATATCATTCCAGTTTTTCCACAAAAGATTTTCATTTTCGGCAATCTTATCAACTGCTTTAAAACCAAAATTATGACGAGTATTACTATATTTTTCACCCGGATTACCCAGACCTACAACAAATTTGATGTCACAAGACATAATTTATTATTTTTTTGCTCCGTCTGTAGCAGTTCCTTCTTCATCTTTCTTGCCTTTACTTATAACTTCCGGTGCTTGAGGTTCTGCTGTTTCTTCCGGTTTTTCTTCTTCAACAGTTTGACCTAAAACGGTAACAACTACCGCTTTTTTATCATGATGAATATATTCAACACCTTCAATCTTAGGTAATTGTTCAATCGTTATATCGTCTCCAACTTTTAATGCCGTAACATCTACACTTATTTTTGAAGGCATATCTGTAGGTAAACACTGAACTTTTATTTCTCTCATAACATGTTCCAATGTTCCGCCTGCATTTTTTACACCGTCAGCAACTCCTTCAACATGTATAGGAACAAGAATTTCAACTTTTTCCGTTAATGAAATTGATTGAAAATCTATATGATTTGGAGCTTGTGTAAGAATATGTCTTTGTAATTCTTTAATTATTGCCGGTTTTGATGAATCTTTAAACTTCAATTCAACAATAACATTTGCACCTTCTTTTTCTACTATAGATACAAATTTTTTTGCATCAACACTTATTGCTATAGGTTGTTCCTTTTTACCATAAAATACTGCCGGAACTTTTCCTGAACTTCTAAGAACATTTAAGTTTTTTGATACATCTCTAATTTCTGCTTCTAAAACTACCTGCTTCATACCTTCCTCCATTTATATTTCTGCTATTTATTTTTAAACGAAAAGTTCACTAATAGACTGATCGTTAGATATTCTTTTTATGGCTTCTGCCAATAATTCTGCAATTGATAATATTTTAATTTTCGGTAAATCTTTTTTATGAACTATTGAATCCGTAATTGCCACTTCTTCCAACGAAGATGCTTTTATTTTTTCTATGGCTTCACCTGATAATACTCCATGAGAGGCCGCAGCATAAACTTTTAATGCACCTGCATTTTTTATTGCATCGGCAACTTTTGTTAATGTCCCTGCCGTATCAATCATATCATCAAGAATAATAGCATTTCTACCTTTAACATCACCGATTATGTTCATAATAGCCGCTTCATTTGGTCTTGGTCTTCTCTTATCTACAATAGCCAAATCCGCACTGAGAAGTTTTGCAAATGCTCTTGCTCTTTCTACTCCGCCTGCATCAGGGGAAACAACTATAGGATTATCCAATTTTAAATCCCGGAAATATTTCAATAACACCGGTCTTGCATATAAATGATCTACCGGTATATCAAAAAATCCCTGAATTTGTCGTGCATGTAAATCCATTGTCAAAACTTTATCTATTCCTGAAACCGTAATAAGATTTGCTATCAGTTTTGATGTTATCGGAACTCTTGGTTCTGCTTTTCTGTCTTGTCTTGCATAACCATAATATGGAATTACAGCTGTTATTCTTTTTGCGGAAGCTCTTTTTAGAGCATCTGCTATTACCAACAATTCCATAATATTTTCATTTACGGGAGCACATGTAGATTGAATTATAAAGCAATCTGCTCCTCTAACTCCGTCAATTATCTTTACCTGTATTTCTCCGTCACTAAATCTTCCTATTTTTGCAGGAGTTAATTCTGTTCCTAATTGTTTTGCGATAGACTGTGCCAAATCAGGATTTGCATTACCTGCGATAAGTTTTAGCTTCATTTTACCCTCTTTCTTTCTTTTACTATTTGTCTTTCTCTTGCTATTACTAATTTATTCGAAGAGACACTATCCGTTATTGTAGATCCTGCCGCTATAAGAACTTTAGAACCTATATGAACGGGAGCAACCAAATTCACATTTGAACCTACAAAAACATCATCTTTTATAATAGTTTGGAACTTGTTTTTACCATCATAGTTACAGGTAATAGTTCCAGCACCTATGTTAACATTTTTCCCGACTGTTGCATCTCCTATATATGATAAATGGTTCACTTTGGAACCATACCCGACTACAGATTTTTTTACTTCACTAAAATTACCGACTTTAACATTTTCCTTTAAAACAGAACCCGGTCTTAAATGAGCAAAAGGTCCGACATTAACACCTTTTTCTATTTTAGAACTTTCCACATAGGAGTTTGTTATAAAAACATTATCTGCTATAATTGAATCTTTAACTGTTGTATCCGGTCCTATTATACAATTTCTACCTATTTTTGTATTTGCTTCAATATAAGTATTAGGTTTTATTATTGTGTCTTGACCTATAACAACATCAGCATCAATATAAGTTGTTTCAGGATTAATTACAGTTACACCGCTTGCCATAAGTTCATTATTTTTTCTATCTCTTAAAATTTTATCGGCAACAGCAAGTTGTGCCCTGGTATTTACTCCCAAAATTTCTTCTTCATTTGTAAGTGCAACAGCATCCGTTTTATATCCGTCTTTATTTAATATTGCAATTACATCCGTAAGATAATATTCTTTTTTATTATTTTTATTATCTACTTTACTTAATGCTTTCCAAAGAACTTTCAAATCAAAACAATATATTCCGCTATTTATTTCTTTTATCTGTTTTTCCTGTTCAGTTGCAGATTTTTCTTCAACTATACAAATAACCTTTCCTCTTGTATCTCTAACTATTCTTCCGTATCCGAAAGGATTTTTTATAATACCGGATAAAACGGTTGCACTATTTTTATTTTTAACATGGTACTTTAATAAATCTTTTATGGTTTTTGATTGAACTAAAGGAGTATCTCCACACATAACAATCAATTGCCCGTTAAGATTTTTTAGTTTATCTTTAGCACATAAAAGAGCATGAGCAGAACCAAGTCTTTCTTTTTGAAAAACATAGTCTACCTGATATTTATCTAAACATTTGATAACCAAATCGGAACCGCTTCCAACCACAACTACAAGTTTCTGCATTTTAACTGCAGTTTTCATACAATCCGTTACATGGAAAATTAACTCTTTTCCACAAACTTTATGCAAAACTTTTGGCAAACAAGACTTCATTCTTGTGCCTTCACCGGCTCCGAGTATTACACCATAAATATTATCCATAAATTCCTACTATACTAACCTTTGGATTTTACAAAATTATTATATGTTTTTCAAACAACAACCCTATATTATTCAAACATATATTTGCCATTTTATAATTATTATTATATATTGTAAAGGAATTTTTAAGTTTAAAGATATGTCTTTTTGAACTACAATAAACTGCCTGACCTAAAAAAAGAAATTACAAACGGTGCAAATAATAAAATAAATATTGTCGGTAATATTAAAATAGTCATAGGTAACAACATTTTTACCGGTGCTTCGTGTGCTTTTTTTTCTGCTATTGCAACATTATCATTTGTAATTTGTTGTGCTATTTTATTTAAACTGTCAGTCAAACCCGTTCCCGTATCCAATGAAATAGTTATTGCTTTTACAAAGGTGTTTAGCCCGACAATATTATATTTTTCGGCAAGTTCTTTAAATGCAATTTTTATATCTATACCTAATGATACTTTATTTATAATATTTTTTAATTCAACTATCAGATCGCCTTCCAAAATAATATTTATTCTGTTTATGGCATTATTAAAATCTATACCCGAATAAATCATTATAGCCAACAAATTCGCAACATCCGGTAACTGTTTAATAATATTATTTACTCTATTATTGTATTGTTCATAAATTTTTAAGTACGGTAAAATCAAAAACAGCAAACCGAAACATATCATAAATAAAATATCAAAACCGAAAACAAACACAGAAACCAAACAACCGATAATCGCTGAAACCATTTGTATAAAAATAAAGTTATATGAATTTAATTTTACATTATCAAATTCAAAAATCTTTAACATAGCATCTATTTTATCGGTATATTCAATAAATGATTTTAATTTAACAGCTTTAAATATCGGAATAAAAATATTTGAATATTTTATTAAATATACTATAAAAAATTTTTGTTTATTATTTATACTGCCATAAAAATTTTGTTTGGCATAAAAACCGGATAAAAATAACACAGCCATTGAATACAACAAATAAAACAATATTAATAAAAATATGAAAGTTAAAAATAAATATATCATAATTTAATATCCGCAATTTTTTTCATAATAAAAGAGCCGACCAATATCATAATAACACAAACTAACAAAATAATATTTCCCAAAAATGTTGTAAACAAAACAGATACAATACCGGGCTCAACAAAATAAATCAATCCGACTATAAGAAACGGAATAAAACTTATAATCGTACTGGAAAATCTTACCTGAGAAGTCAACACATCAACTTTTGTAGTTAATGCAAGTTTTTGATTTATTGATTCTTCTATTTTAGATAAAATATCAGAAATTTTTATACCCGTAGAATTTGATATTCTTATAGAATCTATAAAAAATTTATATTGTTCGTTTTTAATATTATCACAAGATTCTTTTAATGCATTATCCAAACTTATACCTAACTTTATTTTGTTTGATATTTCTTTAAACTCTATTGATATTTTTCCTTTTATTTGGTTTGATATTGACTCTATTGTTTGTGTAACGGATTCACCCGAAGAAACCGAATTTCTAAACAATCGGATTACCTCTACAATTTGTTTATCTATTTCTTTTTTATCTTTTTGTTTTTTATTAATAATATTCATTTTTATGTAATACCCGGATACCAATGTTATCATTATTGCATAAACTACATTTAAAATTATTGATATTAAAATAAAAAGGACAAAAAATAACAATATTTTTTTTCTACTATTATTTACCGTTGCAACACTTTCATTTTTTTTAACAGTATTTTTCTTTGATTTTATTTCCAACAAAATATAATATACAAATAAAAAACAAGAAATCAAAAACAGCAATAAATAAACTATATTTAACATAATTTGTTTTCCCTCTTAACAAAACAATTATTTTGTTCGTTATAGAAAAAAACCGGAACTATGTTATAATTGTTATTATCTGCTTTTTCCAGCAAAGAAATTTCTGAAATTTTCCTTGAACCGTCCGTACATCTTTTTATTTGAACAATAATATCTATTGCTGAAGCTATCATTGATACTATAGATTTTTCTGGTAAATCAAAACCTGCCATTAAAGACATTACTACTAATCTTGAAATTGCATCTTGACAGGAATTAGAATGAACTGTTGTCATAGAACCGCTATGCCCCGTATTCATTGCTTGTAACATATCCAAAGTTTCTGCCGCTCTACATTCTCCTACAATAATTCTGTCCGGTCTCATTCTTAAAGAGTTTATCACTAATTGTCTTATGGTAATTTCCGATGTCCCTTCCAATGATTTTGGTCTTGATTCTAATCTTATAACATGGTCTTGTTGCAATTGTAATTCCGCAGAATCTTCTATGGTAATAATTCTTTCTCTTTCTCCTATAAAAGAAGATACTATGTTTAACAAAGTGGTTTTTCCGGAACCTGTTCCGCCTGAAATTAAAATATTTTTCTTGTTTGAAACCGCAACTTTTAAAAAGTCCAACATTTCCTGATTTAATGAACCGAAATCAATAAGATTTTGCCCAGACAATTTATGTTTGGCAAATTTTCTTATTGTTAATATCGGACCATATAAGGATATAGGAGAAATTACTATATTTACTCTTGAACCGTCTTTTAATCTTGCATCCACTATAGGAGAAGTTTCGTCTACATGTCTTCCAATGGGAGCAACTATTCTATTTATAACTATTTTCAATTTATCTATATCATTAAACTTTATATCTGTTTTTTCTAACTTACCTTTTTTTTCAACATATATATTATTTAAACCGTTTACCATTATTTCCGTAATATTTTCGTCTGCCAATAAATCTTCTAATATTCCAAGTCCAACAACATCATCCGTCAATTCTTTTGATAACACTTCTTGTATGTCAGCGGGAATTTTTATTCCGTATAAATCAAGTAATTCCTGAATTTTTACTTTTATTATGTCAGATAAAATATTTTTATCTTCTTCTTTGGCATATTCTTTCATTTTAGCTACCAAATCTTTGTGTAATTTTTCTTTCAAAAGAATATACTTATTGGAATTTTTTGAATAATCATTCACATTAACCGTATCGACATCACTTTCATTATTTTTTGATATTAAATTTATAATATTATTAAGTCCTATGACAAATTCATTTTTATCATCATTAAATATAAAATTTTTAGTTTGAATTTCTTGCTCAATTTTGGAAGAATAATTTATAAATATTGAATTTTGAGGAACCAGATTCGTTTCTTGTTCATCAATATTAAAATCAAATTCCGTTTTAAAAACAACTGGAAATATTTCCGTATCTTTTATATTATTAATTACAATATCTGAAAAAATATTTTTATAATTAAACAAAGATACGGGTTCCTTTGTTATCGGACACAAAACAATGTCGGTTATATGCAACACTTTTTGTAAATTATTGTTATTTATGGCAGATATAAATATATTATCGTATATTTGGGATAATGCTTTTATTGTAAAATTAAAATTATCATTATCTAATATTTTATTTATATTTTTCGCACATACAATATCGTTGTCACAATTAAAATATGTTTTTAACATCGGTATATTTATATCTAAAATAATATTTAATATATCATCCAAATATTTTATATTTTTCTTACCGTAATAAGACCATATTATATTACTATTAGGTCTTAAATCAATAACAATACTTTTGCTTTTGTTTTTTGAATATATAAAAGAAAAGCCCCTTAGCAAGTTAGTTATATTTTGAGAATTTTCAATTTGTAAAAAAGAAACTATTTTTGAATTTTTCATTATTTTTGAGAATATTTTTTCATTATTTCATTTAATTCTTTTTGTTTTTTTTGCATTTGAAAATATGACTGACTATTTGACTGATTTTTTGTGTTTGATATTGCATTTTCATAAATATTATTTATTTTTACAATCTTTGTATCTTCTATTTTATCGTCCGCTGTCGGTCGTAAAACTAATTTTAATATTCCTTTTTCCTGAGCTAAAAATATTTTCTGTGCTTCCTGTATTGAAACAGCTAAAGTGACGGGAACATTTACGGAAACATGTTGTTGTTCGTCATTATTTTTATTATTTACCGAACCGATAATATCATTTCCTACCGCTAAAACTAAAACATTTTGTGAAATTACACAAGATGCTTCTTCGTAATTATGATTTTTATTTTCATATTCCGCTACCGAAATCAAATCAACTTTACTGCCTGATGTTATAATTCCGTTTACTTCCTGATAATTAAAAACTAAAGTTATTGCTTTTTTATCATTTGGAATTGTGTTTGATAAACCAAAACCCGATACTATATAAGATACTTTTGAACTGGTAATTTGTTCTCCTTCTTCAAATGAAATTACAGATATGTATGCCGGCTTATTATCAATATAAAAGTTTTTTATACTTGAAATATATTTCGGTTGAACATATTGTTTAGGTACGGTAGTTTCTTTTAACATAGAGTTTGTTATAATTTTACCCTGTTCAATTTTTTGACTTGCAACAACAACCTTTACCTGTTGAGACATACTTTTATTTTTCTGTCCGATATCGTACAAATATAATGTTGCAAATACGGAAGATAATAAAGCAAAAACAATTATAAATAAAATATTTTTTTTCATATTTTTATTCTATTGGTTAATTGCTTCTGATTCTATTGTTTCGTTTGCATTAGAAAACATTTTCTGTACATTTTTACCAAACAATTTTACTCCTGCAATAACGACAATCACTGCCAAAACTATTATCAGAATATATTCTACCATCCCTTGACCTTTCTTATTTCTCAACATTTTTTTCTCCTTAAAATTATTTTCTTCTATGCATTTTATTTCCACAACCGCTACCGGCTAAAACTGATAATTTTGTTTTTATTTTAAACTCATCCATCCCAATAAAACTTAATATTTTAGGAACATCATAAGAATAAGTTATTGATACGGTAGAAAGTTCATGTGCGGGAATAATAATCCCCTTAAAAAAATTAACAATATTATTTAAATCCAACATATTATCCAAACCTAAGCATTGAAAATCTTTTATATCTACATTTATTTCTTTTATTCTTTTAACATCTAATCTTCTACCCTCTATCATTTTATGTGTTAAATAATTTTCAATATCTTTCTTTATGTCAGTTTCGGATAAATTCGTATTTGCAATCATATCTGTTCCGTATCTTGTAGCAGAAATCAATTGTTGCCATGTTAAAAGGATTTTTGCAAACCAAACAACAGAAAAAATCAAGACAATCATTATAGAAAAAAAAAAGACTGCCTCTACAAATGCCTGACCTTTATTATTTTTCACCATATCTTTTCCAAAATTTAATAGGGAACATTGTAAAAAAAAAGACTTATTTTTGTCAAGAGATGATGATGTCAAATGCACAATATATTTCTTTATTATTAAATATTTTACTATAATATATGGAATATATCATATTATATTGTAGCGGAGGGAAAATGAAAGATTTAGATTTATTAAGTAAAAATTCAAATAAAAATTCAAACAAGAATTCTAATAAAAATTCAAATTTATCCGATGGAAAACTAATAAAAAAAATTAAAATGCTTTTTATTGACCATTGGGGATTAATTTCTATAGTTTTTGCGACTTTATTTCTAATATGGATTTTTATTGTTTTAATTATGAGATTAGATTCTTACGGCAGAAATACAATGTTGGCTTATATTCCTATGTATATTCTTATGGGTGCAATTCAAGCCATAGTTTTTGTAGGAGCATATTTGTTCTTTTTTAGCGGAGGTTTTTCAAAAATGAAAAAGAACAAAGTTAAAGCTAACAGAGTTAATGTAAAGTTTACCGATGTTATCGGTTTTGAAGCTGCAAAAAAAGAAGCAATGGAAGTAGTTGATATTATCAGAGATAGCAGAAGAGTAAAACAAATAGGCGGAAAATTAGTTAAAGGTATTTTGTTAATGGGACCTCCGGGATGCGGTAAAACTTTACTTGCAAAAGCTATAGCTACCGAGGCAAAAATGCCTTTTATTTCAATAGCAGGAAGTGAATTTGTTGAAGTTTTTGTCGGAGTTGGAGCATCAAGGGTTAGGAAATTATTTTCTCAAGCAAGAAAACTTGCTTATACGGAAGGTTCATGTATAATTTTTATAGACGAAATAGATGTTATCGGTAGAGGTAGAACTTTTTCTTATATGGGCGGTGGAGAAGAAACAAACAGTACTCAAAACCAGTTGCTTGTTGAAATGGACGGATTGGAAAGTTCTTCACAAAATATTATTGTTATAGCAGCTACAAATGCTAATGAAAATGTTTTAGATAAAGCACTTTTAAGACCGGGAAGATTTGACAGGAAAATTCAAATAACTTTACCTACATTTGAAGAGAGAGAAGAAATATTTAAATACTATTTAGGAAAAATAAAAACAGCTGATGATATTGATGCAAGAAAATTAGCTTCTTATGCAAAATTTAAGTCCCCTGCAGAAATAGAAAACATTGTTAAAGAAGCAGCTTTAATATCTACCAGAAACAAAAAATCTACGGTTGATATGGAAGCTCTATCCGCAGCTATGGATAGAGTTGATTTAGGATTAGAAACACATCTTACAATGACAAAGGAAGAAAAAGAGATGACTGCTTATCACGAAGCGGGACATGCAGTAGCTCTATATTTATTGCATCCTACCGATGAAATTTTTAAAGCATCTTTAAAATCCAGAGGCGGTGCATTGGGATTAGTTGCTCATTCTCCTAAGGAAGAACTTCATACTCAAAGCAAAGAAACTTTATTAGCAGATATTGTTGTTGCTCTTGGAGGATATGCTGCAGAAAAAATAAAGTATAACACAACTTCTACCGGAGTATCATCCGATTTTCAAAAAGCAATGGCAATAGCCAATGCAATGGTATGGAATTTCGGTATGAGTACTAAAGGGTTTGTCGGTGATTTTTCTGTTATTCCTAAAGAAAATATGTCTTCAAAATTAAAAGAAGATTTAAATCTTGAAACAATGAATATATTAAATAATTGTTTAAATAAAGTAACAGATTGTTTAACTAAAGAATGGATTATAGTTGATGATTTAGCACAAGCATTGTTAAAAAAAGAAGAACTTGATTATAAAGAAGTTGAACAAATTTTTGTTAACCATTCCAAAAGTAAAAACAGTAATGTTTCAGAACAGGAAACTAAGAAAGAAGATAGTCAGACAAATAACAATGATTAAACAGTTTTTTATCTTATTATTACTAACTTTTGTTTTACTATCTTGTGATGTTACTTTTCCAAAGGAAACATTAATAGAAGATACTCAATCTTTTATAAAAAAAGAGACGGATATTGATTCTTCTGCATCTGTATACGGAACTACTTTATACTTAGATGTTGTTTTTGATGATTTAACAACGAATGACAGTAATAAAATTAAAGAAATTTATAAAAAATTACAGGATATTGCTTCCTCTATAATCAGAGTTCCTTTGAGTTCAGACAAGGATATTAAAATAGTTGTTCTTTCAGCTTTTGACAGCCAGTACAAAATGCTACTTAGAATTTTTGCAAACATAGATGACATAAAGAAAGTTTCACATAGTTATATATCAAGAACGGATTATTTGGAAAGACAATTTATGGAAATAGAAACGGAAGAACTTGCAAAACAAACGATAGCCGATAAGCATGATATTTCTTTAGAAGAATATATTGGACGGTTATGTGTTTCCAAAGTTAACAGTTCCGGGGTAGTAAGACTTTTATCCATATTAGGACAAAATTTAGGATTAAAATTTTCAAATTATGATGCAGACACATTAATTTTTCAAACAAAAAACATACAAAAATCTATTGCATCAGCAAAGGCAGTATTAACAAAAATATTGGATCAAGAAAAAGAACAAGCAGTTGTTGAAACAATAAAAAGAATATTGGGATTGGAAACCGAACAAGATATTGCCTCAATAATAAAATCATTGCAACAAGAAGATGACTTTATTAAATTAATAAAAGAACTATTTGAACAAGAACTTATAAAAGATTTACAGAAATATAAAATTTCCTCTATTAAATCAGTTACCTTGTTGGACGAAAAAAACAATACTGTTTTTAATATAACTTTACCTGCATTGTAAAATGATACATAAATATACGGAGAGATTGAATTGTTACTAAAAGATATATTTAAACAAAAAGATAGAACTTTTTCTTTTGAAGTTTTTCCGGCAAAAACTCCTGAAGGAGATATTCGTTTAATACATGAAATTCTAAAGGAGTTTTCTCTGCTAAAACCAGATTTCGTTTCTTGTACTTATGGTGCAGGCGGTGGAAACAGAGATAAAACTTTAGCTATAGTTGAACATATTCAAAAAGCATATAATATTCCCTCCGTAGCACATTTAACTTGTATATGTCATACAAAAAAAGAAATAGAAGATATATTAAAAAAGATATCCGATAAAGGAATAGAAAATATTCTTGCCATGAGAGGAGATTATCCTAAGGATATTTCTAACCTGCCGACAGATAATTATAAATATAGCAGTGAGCTTATTACTTATATTAGAAAAGAATATAAGAATCAATTTTGTTTAGGTGTGGCAGGTTTTCCGGAAATGCATCCTTTATCACCCAACAGAGAATCCGATATAAAATATTTAAAACACAAAATAGATTGTGGTGCGGATTTTGTAATAACCCAACTGTTTTTTGATAATAAATTGTATTTTGACTATGTTAAATCAGTAAGACAGGCGGGAATAAAAACAAGAATAATTCCCGGAATTTTACCAATAACATCTTATGACGGATTAATTAAATTTTGTAAAGGTTGTAAAGCAAGTATACCTGAAGAAATTCATAAAATGTTTTCTCCCATACATGATAATCCCGAAAAAATCCTGGAAGCCGGCACGGAATATGCAATAAACCAATGTAAAGAATTATTAAACAACGGTGCTCCGGGAATCCATTTTTATACATTAAACAAAATTGAGCCGGTAAAAAAAATCGTTTCTATAGTAAGACAATAACCGAATTTAATTTATATGTCATAATCAAATTCTTATGAATAAAATTTTAATTATACAGACTATAAACGAACATAATGCCGGAAGTTATAATAAAGAATATTCCAAAATAGAGATATCAAAAATTTCTGCATCAGCAACATTAATGTCTTTTTATTTTATAGAATATAGTTTTGAAAGACTTAAATTATAACGATATAAAATTTCTTAATTTTATAATGAAATATGTACCTGCAAAAACAGAGATGAACTAAAAAAATTTAAGCAAAAATAAAATTTTCAAAATAGCAGTTATCAAATAATTTTCACCAAACAAATTTTCAGTAATCTATAGAAAATTTTATTTTATAATATTGAATTTTGAAGTTCTGTCTATTAGAGAGTTACCTGCAAATTCGTCACCTATTTCTAAATCGGAAACTATAGTTTTATTTATATAATTTATAGCTTTTTCATTGTTTTCGGTATAAGATTTTAATCCCAAAACGGAATGTATAACATAAGGTTTATAATTTTCTTCACCGATATACAACATAATGTGACCGTGTAAATATATAAAAGAAATTCCGGGCATGGCTTTATCAATGATAGTTGAATTTTTTATGGAAGCATCGTCTTTTTTATTTAGTTCAATAACAGTCCCGCATTTTATTTTTTGAACAGAAGTTTCAGGCAATAATATTCCAAAACAATTGTATATTTGCCCTAAATATCCCGAACAATCTTGCTCGCCATCCGAACCACCCCAACCATAAGGAGAATTTATTTGATTAAATGCTAAATTTAAAGCATTTCTTTGAGTATATTTTAGAAAACCGATATTAGCATCAGTATAATCTAAATATCCTTTTGTTATTTTTAATAATCCGTCATTATCTCTTATAGGAATTTTTATACAAATAGTTTCTTCACCTTTCTTGGATATATATGGATATTTAGAACCCATTCGTGCATATTCCAAATAGTTAGTTTTTTTCTTATCTAAAAAAATATCGGCTTTTGAATTTGTTATAACTACTTTTTTTGACCTAATCCATTTATTAAAAATTTTTCTATCCGTAAAAGCAATATTTTCGGTTTTTATCCATCCTTCTTCGGTTTCAGTAGTAACAAAACTCCATAACTTATCTTTTGTTTGGCACAAAACAATTACTGGTGTTCCAACATCTATACTTTCTTCTTGTAATCTGTCAATCTTTGTTGCAGAATTTAAAGATATTATTTTTTGTTCGGTAGGAAATAATCTAACATCATTATATTTTGTTGTAATTGCATATCTTATATCAGCAACTTCTGTTTCCGGAAGATCTATAGTATGATATAAATCCACAAAAACTCCCGGTAAAAGAAATTCTCCATCAATATCTGTTAAATCTTGTCTAATTAATAAGTTTAGAAGAGCAAGAAATGTTTTTTTTAATCTGCTTTGTTTTACCGTTTTCGGATAATTTATTAAATCGGTTATTCCAAGTTTCAGATTATAAATATTCTTGTTCAATTTTTTAATTTCTTTTTGTGTCAGTATTATTTTATCAGGCTCTTTTATTTTTGACATCCAATAACCGGCAACTTTCATGTGTCTCGGAATAGTTTGTTCAAAAGTAATAAGTTTGTCTATTTTATTGTAATTTATTGGAATAGGATTTTTAATTTTTACTTTTTTTGCTAAAACTTTTACACTATCATAATGTACACCGGTATTACTTATATCGGGAGCCTGAGATACTTGCGAAAAAGCATGACCATAGCAAAATAAAAATATACAAAAATATAATATCAAATATTTGGTTTTCATCTATTTATAAACTCTAATAAAAAAATAAGTTTTCCGATTATTAATACTAAAATTTACAGTCAGTTGTAATATATTGTATATTTTTTATATTATCACATCAACTGCACCTGTCATTCAATTAATAATTCAGTTATGCTAATGAATTTTGAATTTATTACATTCAGAAAAAAATTTATTTTAAATTAACAATTTATATTTAATTTAAAATAAGTTCTTAAATAAAACTATCTTTCTTTTCTCATTTGAAACAAAATTCTTTTGAATTCTCATAAAAATTTATATTCAGTTCAC
>ONUQ01000024.1 GCA_900321055.1 uncultured Elusimicrobia bacterium | reverse complement strand
CATAATCTCTATATCCTTCCATAAGCAACTTTTTATTAAGGTTTGGATAGTGATATAATCTTAATGTATTTATTCCCAAATCTTTCATTAATTTAAAATCACCAATCGGCTTTTTATCTTGTCTGCCATGTTTTCTGTTTTTCTTAGTATCCACCCAAGCTTCATAAGGTCCATCTATTATTCCATTTTTATTATAATCCGCAAACATCCAATCTCTTGAAACATTTAATGTTCCGTTATCAGGTGATAATCCGACTTTATTTGGTGAATAGCATATACCCCTAACAATAAACGGTTTATTTTTTACAAATAATTGATAATGTTTATTTTTGTATTCAACTAATTTAACATCACCTTTTCCTATTGTTTTTTTAATTCCTATTTTATTTAAATCTACCGGTTTTAAGTCCCAATCAGATGCTTCAGCTTTTACAATTCTTCCGGGATTTACAACATATATGTTGTTTTTAATCTCATCATCATACTTATTTAGAATATTAATTTCTGCATCAACAAGTTTTATACCTAACTCAGGATGCTCTCTTGTAAGATATTTTATTCTTTCTAAAGCAACCGGAGCCACATACCATGCAGTTCCCCAAAAAGAAATACCTTTAGCATCCGGGAAAAACACTAAAATTGAATAATATGCTTTTATAGCTCTGGCATAATTACCTGCATTTTCAAGAGCAACAGCTATATAATATTGTTTTAACCCGGGAGCTTCTTGAGTAGTTGCCCACTTATAATAATTCAACTCAAAATTCGTGGTATTAATAAAATCCCATTTATCTCCTTCTAATTTTTTCGCTTTCAATAATTCTTTATATCTTGAACTTTTATAAGCATCCGCAATATTAGGATAAATACCTTCTCCCGAAGCCTCTTTTAAACCTTTATGATCTTCAGTAATATATTTATACTTAGCTGTTCCAAGACCTACAAATTTTCCATACTTTGAATAGTCAACATACTCCTCTGTTCCGGGAGTTTCTATTTTAAAAACCTTTTTCGTATTCTTTCCATAGACTTGATCTAAAACAAACAGTGCAGAACTTACAAATAAGATTAAAGAAAAAACAAAAATTGATAAATATCCTCTGTTTTTCATAATAACTCCACTAATTTTATTTTGATTTTTTACTACACAGAAACCTAAGAAAAATGGGCAGTGCAGGGATTGAACCTGCGACCTCCTCCTTGTAAGGGAGATGCTCTCCCTAGCTGAGCTAACTGCCCATGTGTGAAAAAAAGCAACCTCTAAAACTAACTTCTGTTTGATAGTTTACTAAAAAAATTTTATTTTGTCAACACACACCTGAAAATTTATGGTGTAGCAGATATTACCATGATTACATCAATACTTTAAGTCCAATTTTATTTTGTAAATTATTATAAGATTTATCAGCAAAATATGAACTTCTGATATATCTTCCGCTAATACAAATTTTTATACCTGTCTCCATAGCTTTTTGCTTAAAATAATCAAACTCTTCCTGAGAATATTCTTTTATAATATCTACATTGTTTTTCTGTGGTTTAATATATTGTCCTACTGTTAAAATATCACAATTTATTTTTTTTATATCATCAAATAATTTTAACAATTCTTCTTTACTTTCACCAAGCCCAAGCATAATTCCTGTTTTTGTTATAAAACCTTTTTTCTTAGCATACTCCAAAACTTTTAAAGATCTGCCATAATCTGCCTGTTTTCTAAATTTATATAAAGATGGAACCGTTTCTATATTATGCCCAAAAACTTCAAATTTTGTTGATAAAACTATGTCAAGATTTTCGGTTATTCCTTTAAAATCAGGAACTAAAAGTTCAATTTTCAAATGTGGTATTTCTTTTTTTAAAGTATTAACTACCGTTTTAAAATGTGTTGCTCCGCAATCGTCTAAATCATCCCTTGTAACAGAGGTTATAACTACATAATTTAATTTTAATTTTTTTATTGTATCGGCAAGTTTTTGCGGTTCTTGTAAATCAATCGGTAAAGGTGTTCCGTGTTGTGTAGCACAAAAAGCACAATTTCTGGAACAAATATCTCCAAGTATCATAAATGTTGCCGTTTTGTTTTTAAAACACTCTCCGATATTTGGACATTTTGCACTTTGGCAAACGGTATGAAGCCCGTTATGTTTAAATTGATTTTTCAATTCATCAAGTTCTGCTAAACTTATTCTTTTTTTTTCCATTTGTACCTTCTTAAAAATTGCCTTATATTTTAGCTTACGGATTATAGTTTGAAATCATCTCTTTTAGAAATTTTATTATTTAGATTTTCTTGTGTCAATTTTTTGTATTTCATATAAATTATTTCACTTTTGTTCATACCGGAAAAGAAAAAAACTTGTTTGAAAACATTACTAATAAAAAATTTTTAAATCAATCCATATTAAAAAAACTCCTTATATCATACAGAAACAAGGATTTTTTATTTTTTGATTCTAAATAAATCAATTTGATAAAGTCATATTAACTTTTCAAATTCAACCGTAAAATCAAATTATAATCTTTCTTACATCAAATAATATACAAACGGAATTTCTACTTTTTCTTCATATTTTTCCGAAACTTCAAAATCTTTCATAAATAATCGTTCCAGCAGTTCGTTTACGGTTTTTTCATCATAAAAAGCAATATTAATTTCTCTGTTTTTAAACATACTCAGTTTATTAAAATTTGCACTTCCCAAACAAGCCCAATTATCGTAAATTGCTGCTTTCACATGATTCATTGTCGGATATAAATAAACTTCTATCCCGTTTTCTATAAAATAATTTGCTATTTTTAAGTTTATTTTATCATATAAAACCATATCGTTTACCGCAGGTAATATTATTTTTACATCAACACCTCTTTTTTTTGCAAGAACTAATTCTTCAGCTAACACTTTTTCGGTAAAGTACGGATTTTCTATATATATTCTTTTTTTTGCTCGTCTGATAGCTTCAATTTGAGCATCATATATTTGATAATCTGTAGAACTTGTTGTTAAAATTCTAACATTTATCATATCATCGGTTTCCGTATTATTTAATTCTTTTGATTTGGTAAATAAACTTCTATATGCAACGGCAAAATCCCCTCCCGCTCCGGAAAAATCCCACACTTTTTTAAATATTTTCATTAGAGGATTAACTATTGGTCCTTCTAAAGATACCATAATATCATGCCAAGTATATCTATATTCACTGGCAATATTCATTCCGCCTAAATATGCTTTTTTATTATCAATTAAAAATATTTTTCTATGGTCGGAAATTAACCATGTATCAGGATGTATTCTAACTTTTATTTTTGAGTTTTCTTTTAAAGTACTTATAATATCACTTGATTTTTGATAATCTTTTATAATAGAATCTTGAGTTGCCTTATTACTTAAACTTCCAAAACAGTCTATTACAACTCTGACATCTATTTTTTCCGAAACTTTTTTTAGAAAATTTATTATTTCCATACAAAAAGTATCTGTTTTAAAAATATAAGTTTCTATAAATATTGATTTAGTAGCAAATTTGGCAGAATTTAAAAAATCGTTAAAGAATTCTTCACCATCTATAAGCAATTTTATGTTTGCCTTAAATTCTTCCGTTCCTAAATATTCGTCTAAAAACCTGTTAAAATCCCGTAAGTCCATCATTGCATCACCATCGTTTGTTTTTAAGTAAAAATCTTCATTCATATTGTTAGGTATAAATTCCATTAATGTTGACGAGCTTGTAGAAAAAAGTCTGTAAATTGAAGTAAAAGGTGATTTTATTATTGGAACAATATGATTTCTAACAATAAAAGTATACAGAAAATTCCCGCTTAAATAAAAGAAATTTGTATCTTTTTTTGTTTTCTGATACGGAGGTAAAATCAATGGAATTAACAGATTTTTTTCGGTATCAACATATATATATACTATATCTGCAATATTATCAGTCAAAATAACAAACTTAGTATTTTTAGAATATTGTTTAGAAATGTTTATAAAATTATCTCTTATTTTTTTTGATATTTTTTTATCTGATTTTTTTTCGTTTTTTAATTCTTTTTTTAAATTAGTATTTTTTTTATTCAGATTAAAACTGACTTCTGTTTCTATTTCCCTTGTAACACCTAATGTATCTTTATAGTTATAATTGAATAAATTAGT
Source organism: uncultured Elusimicrobia bacterium (assembly GCA_900321055.1). Taxonomy (GTDB): domain Bacteria; phylum Elusimicrobiota; class Endomicrobiia; order Endomicrobiales; family Endomicrobiaceae; genus Ruminimicrobiellum; species Ruminimicrobiellum tauri. The sequence continues at coordinate 12,168 of ONUQ01000024.1, read as the reverse complement.
ATTTTTTTTTATTTTATTTTCCGTAGCCAATTGTGTTGTTATTTTCTGATAAATTTCTTGTGATAAAATTTCTATATTTTCAATTTTGTTTTCTTTTTTAGTAATATTTTGGGCATCCAATTTCAATCTCTTTAATTCACCTTTTTTATGAGTTTTCGGAACTCTTAATGAAAGATAAAGATTTTTTACCCCATAATCAAAATATAACTTGTTTTTTATAAAAAAAACTCTTGACGGTCTGAGTAAATAATTGGCTACTTTTGCTAAATCTATTTTTGTTTCTTGTGAAGGAAAAGCATTCAACACAAATATTAACAGGAAATAAAGTGATAAGAAATATTTTAACATAATTTAATGTATATATATTTATTTAAGGACGGATGTATCTGAAAAATTGATTTGCGGTTTATTTTTTCTATGTTCACCATTTCTCAATTTTCCCATATATCCGTCCTAAATTTTAATGTTTAAAATGTCTCATTCCCGTAAATATCATTGCAATATTTTTTTCATTACATAAATCTATGGAAAGATTATCTTTAATGGAACCTCCCGGTTGAATAATTGCCGTAACATTTTCTTTTGATGCACCTTCTACTACATCCGGGAACGGGAAGAATGCATCTGAAGCAAGTACTAAAGGGTACTTTGTTTCATCAATTTCAAATTTTGCTTCTTTCATTTTCTTGATTGCTATATTTAAAGAATCTATTCTGCTCATTTGTCCCGCACCGACACCAACCGTCTGTTTTCCCCTAACAAGAACTATCGCATTTGATTTAACATGTTTACAAATTTTCCATGCAAATTCTAAAGATTCTTTTTCTTCTTTTGTAGGTTCTCTCTTTGTGATTATTTTTGTTTCACTTAAAAGCTGTTCGTCTCTATCTTGAACAAGCATACCATCCGATAACAGTCTGTATTCCGTTGATGCCTTTTTAACATATTTGTTCGGTTGTTTTAACAATCTTATATTTTTCTTACTTGTCAAAATATCCAAAGCATCTTTACAAAAATCCGGAGCTATTACACATTCAACAAAAAGTTTTGATATTTCTTCCGCAACAGATTTATCTACAACCATATTAAAAGCAAGAATTCCGCCAAAAGCACTTACCGAATCACAAGCCAATGCTTTCAAATATGCATCTTTTACATCTTTGCCTTCCGCACAACCGCAAGGATTATTGTGTTTTATTATTGCACATGCAGGATTATCAAATTCATGAACCAATCTCCATGCTGCTTCCAAATCCAAATAATTGTTATATGAAAGTTCCTTACCGTGAAGTTGCTTTGCACCAATAACTCCGCATGAATTTTCTTCATTACCAAAGCTATATAAAGAAGCTTTTTGGTGAGGATTTTCTCCATATCTTAAAGAAGAGATTTTCTTCAAAGGAATGGCTTGTTGTGTAGGAAATTCTTCATAAGACAAATAGTTTGATATTAATCCGTCATAGTATGCCGTATGTCTGAAACCTTTAGCGGCAAGATTTAATTTAAATTCTTCCGTTATTGTTTTACTTTTTAAATTTTCAATAATTGCCGAATAATCCGCAGGATCACAAACTATCAAAACATCTTTATAGTTTTTAGCTGCTGCTCTTATAAGAGTAACTCCGCCGATATCTATATTCTCTATTATATCTTGAGAAATATTTTTATCCTGCGGTTTTGCAATTTTTTTTGCTGTTTCTTCAAAAGGATACAAATTCACGGCAACTATATCTATCGTTGCAATTCCAAAACTTTTTAATTGTTCCAAATGTTTAGGAATATCTCTTCTTGCAAGAATTCCACCGTGTATTTTCGGATTTAATGTTTTAACTCTTCCGTCCAGCATTTCAGGAAATCCCGTAACATCCGATATTTCTTTACAATCAATGGAATTTTCTTTTAATTTTTTTGCTGTACCTCCGCTGGAAATAATATCAAATCCTAAAGATTTTAATTCTTTAGCAAATTCAACTATTCCTGTTTTGTCGCAAACACTTAACAATGCCGTTGCCATTTTTGTTACTCTCCTTGATATTTAATAACTTATTGTAATATAAAACTTCTCTATCTTATGACCGTAGCTACTATATGTAGCTATATATAATAATATAACATATAAATAACAACCGACAATAAATTTTTATTCTTGAACAAATTATCTGCAACTGCTTTTCAACAAATTCAAACATCGTCATACTTCTATTCATCAAATTTTCTGTTATTTATATATTATCTTCATCATCATAATTGCAAAATTCTCTAAAAGCTTTTGCTATATCCTGACTACAAAAACCTCTTCTTTGAAAAAACATAGCAATTTTTCTAACTTCTTTTTTATCTTTACCGTCAAACTTCGCAAACTTTTTCTTTATTATAGAAATTATTTGACTGTAAGGTTCATTTTCTTCGTTATTATCCAAAACATTTTCAATTATTTCAGAATCTATATCGTGCCGTTTTAACTCATTTTTTATATAAAAAGGACCTTTGCCCTTAGTCTTTAAATATTCAACTAAATTTTGAGCAAACTGTTCATCGTTTATATAATTAAGTTCAATAAATCTGTTTATAACTTTTTCTATATCTTCTTTTTCAAACCCGCGACTTGCCAATTTATCCGATAAACTTTTTTTACTATACATTCTTTGAGATATTAAATATAGTGCATAACTTGTAATTCTGTTTGAATTGTTATGTTTTAATATCTTACTAAAAGTAGTATCATCTATTTCTAAATTTTTTTTAAGTCCAAAAACAACTATTGTTTGTGCATCAATTAATATTGCAGATTCGTTATCAAATAATACTTTAAAATAGTTTTTAATTTTAGGATATTTTTTTATTTCTACAATATTTGGCATAAATATACTCAATAAACATTCATTTTAGCATTTTTAATTTTTATATTAAAACACCACCACGACTTCAACTAATTTATTGTTTTTTAAGTTAATATCGGCAACAAATCATTATTGAATTCAATATATATTTAAATTTTAAATAATTATAATGATTTTAAAATTGTTTTACAAATTTTATTTATACATACCATATACTAAATTTTTTATATTTAATATAAAAATTCAATTATGCTTAGTCTACAGTTCTACGACTTTTTTAAATAAAAATATTATATCAGATTGTTCTTTCTGAAAACCCTATATGTATTGAACTACGCTCTCTTGATTTATATGTTGTTTTTCGTTATAATTATATTCAAAATATATTGAAAAATAATGAAAAAAATAAAAGTTTTAATTTCAGAAACCGAGATAAAGAATAAAATAAATAAAATTGCACGACAAATAAATAAAGATTTTAAAAATAAGAACTTAGTCATCGTATCAATTTTGTCAGGAAGTGTAATTTTTTGTAGCGACATAATAAGAAAGTTAAAAATAGATTTTGAAATAGATTTTATACGAGTTTCATCATATAAAGGTACAAAATCTTCCGGAAAAATAAAATTTTTATATGATACGGTGTCAGATGTTAATGGCAAAGATGTTCTGTTAATTGAAGATATTTGTGATACAGGAAAAACTCTCTCCTATATTAAAAATTTATTTTTAAAGAAAAAAGTTAACAGTATTAAGTCTTGTGTTTTAATAGACAAGAAACTAAAAAAACACAAAGACATTAAAATTGATTATTTTGGTTTTACGATAAACAATGAATTTGTCGTTGGGTATGGGTTAGACTATAATGGTAAGTACAGAGGGTTACCTTATATTGGGGTTATATAAAAAAGAGGTATTTGTTTTATGGAAATAAAAAAGAAAAATTCCTGGGGTTTTTTGTTTTGGGTAGCTTTATTTATTATATTATTAGTATTTATGCAAAATTCAGGTAAAAGATCTAATATACAAGAGATGCCTTATTCACAATTTAAGCAAAGTGTTAAAGAAGGTAAAGTTATAAGTGCCGTTGTTACTGCTGATTTAATTGAAGGTGAATTTACGGATAAAGAAGGTCATCCAAAAAAATTTAAAACCATTCCTTTGAAAGATCCAAAACTGATTGAAGATATGGAAAACAATAAAGTTCAAAAATTTTCCGGAAAGGCTCAGAACGGTTGGCTTGGACCTTTAATATTTAGTTGGGGACCTATAATTCTTTTAATAGTATTTTGGTTGTGGCTAATGAAAGGTATGAGTGTTGGAGGAAAACAGGCATTATCTTTTTCAAAAAGTAAGGCAAAACTTTCGGATGGGAACAACAAAATTACTTTTAAAGAAGTTGCCGGTTGCGAAGAGGCAAAAGAAGAATTGGAAGAAATTGTAGACTATTTAAAAAATCCTGCAAAATTTCAAAAGTTGGGTGGAAAAATACCAAAAGGAGTTTTACTTGCCGGAGCACCCGGAACAGGGAAAACATTGCTTGCAAAAGCGGTAGCAGGTGAAGCAGGAGTACCGTTTTTCTCTTCAAGCGGTTCGGACTTTGTAGAAATGTTTGTTGGAGTTGGTGCTTCAAGAGTGAGAGATTTATTTGAACAAGGCAGGAAAAATGCTCCCTGTTTATTATTTATAGATGAAATTGATGCGGTTGGAAGGCACAGAGGTGCAGGTCTTGGCGGTGGTAACGATGAAAGAGAACAAACTTTAAACCAAATACTTGTAGAAATGGACGGATTTGATACAAAAGAAGGTGTAATAATAATTGCAGCTACAAACAGACCGGATGTTCTTGACCCGGCTTTGCTTAGAGCAGGAAGATTTGACAGACAAGTAGTAGTGAACACTCCCGACTTAAAAGATAGAGAAGAAATTTTAAAAGTTCATGTTAAAAATGTAAAAACGGATAAAGATGTTGACTTAAAAGTTTTAGCCAGAAGAACCCCCGGATTTGTCGGTGCGGATTTAGCTAACCTTGCAAATGAGGCAGCACTTCTTGCAGCAAGAAAAAATTTAGAAACCGTTACAATGAAATGTTTTGAGTTATCTATAGACAAAATTCTTGCCGGACCAAAGAAAAAATCCAGAATTATTTCGGACAGAGAAAAAAGTATTATTGCTTATCATGAAGCAGGACATACGATAGTAGCAAAAAGTATTCCGAATATGGATCCCGTTCATAAAGTTACAATTATGGCAAGCGGCAGAGCTTTAGGTTATACATTGCAACTTCCTGAAGAAGATAAATTTTTAAAAACCAAATCGGAAATTGAAGGAAATATCGCAATATTTATGGGTGGCAGAGTTGCAGAAGAATTAGTTTTCGGAGACATTACAACAGGTGCACAAAACGATATTTCAAGAGCAACACAAATTGCTACAAGAATGGTTACAGAGTTTGGAATGAGTGATAAAATCGGAACATTAGCATTGGAAAAAGACAATGAGGAAGTATTTTTGGGAAGAGATATTTCCAGAACACAAAAACATTCAAACAGAACAGCAGAACTTATAGACGAAGAAGTGAAGAATATAATTATGACCGCAAAATCCAAGGCAAGAAAAATTCTTGAAGATAATAGAGATAAATTGGATTATTTAGTTGAAATGCTAATAAAAAAAGAAACTTTAACGGGTGAAGAAGTTGATATGATAATGAAAGGCGAAAAGATTAATGAAGATGTTGTAACTGATGATATATCAGTCGGAAAGGTTAAAGATACCGAAATAAAGCCGGCTGAAAAAAATGATGTTAATGATAAAAAAACAGAAAATGCCGAAACTAAAAATGAAGATACTGTAGAAACAAAACAAGAAAACGGTTCTTCAAAACAAGAACAATCAAAAACAAAAAAATCAAAAAATGATGATACAGAAAATTTACAAAATGATTTATTTGATAAATTAGGTAAATAATAAACAAATATGAAAAAGACAACCAAAACATTTGATAAACAAAAAGTTCAAAAAGCAGTAGCAATGTTGCTTGAAGGGTTTGGACAAGATACAAGTAGGGAAGGAATTAAAAGAACTCCGGAAAGAGTTTCAGAATTTTATGAAGAATTTCTTTCCGGCTACAAAGAAGATATAGATCAGTTAATCCCCGTTCATTATCAGACAGAAGACTATGAAGAAATTGTTATTGTAAAAGATATATCTTTTTATTCAATGTGTGAACATCACCTGTTACCTTTTTTTGGCAAAATTCATATAGCCTACTTACCTAAAAAAGATAGAATAGTTGGAGTATCAAAATTAGTTAGAGTAGTAGATGCTTTTACACACAGATTACAATTACAAGAAAGATTGGCTAAACAAATAGCAGATACAATAATGAAAGCAGCAAAACCTAACGGTGCAATGGTTGTAATAGAAGCTGAACATTTATGCATGACTATGAGAGGAGTAAAAAAATCAGGTTCAAAGATGATAACATCTGCAATGAGAGGCATATTTTTAAAAGATGCAAGAACCAGAGAGGAAGCTCTGTATCTATTAAAAAAATAGAATAATTTCTTATAGGTTAAATATGAAAGTTAGAAAGTTAAAAATAGAAAATTTGGAAGATGCAAAGAAAATTGTTATAAGTTCTAATTGTGACGAATATGTATATGCTAAACTTTCAAAAAAAATAGTTTCAGAACCTTTTATGGTAGAAGATATAGATAATATAGCAGCGAACATTTTAAAACAGGAAGCTCTATCCTGCGGTGCGGATGTGGCTGTTAGCAAAGATGTTTCATTGTTTAAAAAAGGTACATCTACCGTTATTATTTGTGCAAACAAAAATCAAATAGAAAAATTATCTTTAAAACTCAAAGAGCAACCTTTTGAACTCAAGTATTTATCAAAAAAAATAATAGAAATTAATTCGGTACAATTAAAAGAAATAGTTTGTTCTACAAAAAAAATATCATTAAAAAACAAGCCTCTTGTAATGGGAATAGTAAATTTGTCTCCCGATTCATTTTTTAAAAACGGAATTGAAGATGAAACTATGGCATGTAAACTTGCTCAAGAAATGCAGGAATATGGAGCAGACATAATTGATGTAGGTGCAGAATCTACAAGACCGGGTTCAAAACCTATTGCAGTAAAAGAAGAAATAAAAAAGATAAAAACATTTTTAAAAATATTCAGAAAAGAGTCAAAGATTCCCGTATCCGTTGACACATATAAATCGGAAGTTGCGGAAGTTGCTTTAGATGAGGGAGCAGATATTATAAATGATATTTATGCTTTAAGATATAGCAAAAATATGGCAAAAATAATATCTTATCATAAAGCCGGTGTTGTATTAATGCACATGAGAAAAAAACCTTTGACGATGCAACAGAATATAAAGTATAATAATGTAGTAAGTGAAATATTTAATTTTTTGGATAAACAAATAGAATTTGCTTTAGAAAGCGGAATAAAAAAGGATTCTGTTATTGTTGATCCGGGAATCGGTTTCGGTAAAACGGTAGAAAATAATTCTTTGGTAATAAAAAGATTGTTTGATTTTAAGTCGTTGAATGTTCCTTTGTTGGTGGGATTATCAAATAAAAGTTTTTTAGCTAAAATAATAGAAGATGATAATTTAAATGAACGACAGACTGCAACAGTTATTGCAAATATGGTTTCTGTTTTAAATGGTGCAGATATATTAAGAGTTCATGAGGTTAAGGAAACAAAGAAGTTGTTAAAAATAATAAAAGCATTGGGGAACCTATAGTGGATTTATTGGAAACAATATGGTCAGATTATATTGTAAATATTTTAGATATATTTATAGTTTCGTATATTTTTTACAGAATATTGTTAGTTATCAAAGGAACAAGAACCATACAAGTTGTTATCGGGCTTATCATACTTGTTGTAATTACTCTGTTGGCACAAGAAATTTTACATTTGAGAATGTTAACATGGTTAATGAATAAATTTTGGCTTGCAGTGGCTGTTAGTTTAGCCGTAATTTTTCAAACTGAAATCAGGTATGGTCTTGCAAAATTAGGCAGTAAAATCAAAATATTTTCATTTTTCGGCAGTAAAGATATTAAAACAGACTTTCTTAAAGAAATAGTTGAAGCTGTTTTTGAAATGAGTAAAATAAGAATGGGAGCTTTAATTGTTATAGAGAAAGATTTTTCTTTAAAAACATATACTGACCAAGCCACATTTGTAGATGCAAGAGTTTCTCACGAATTATTATTATCCATTTTCAATACAAAAGCTCCAATTCACGACGGAGCTATTATAATAAAAGACGGTAGAATTAAAGCAGCCAGCTGTATTCTTCCGATAAGTACCGAAATAGAAGTAAAACATTTGGGAACCCGCCACAGAGCAGCAATAGGACTATCTTCATTAACGGATGCAATAGTTGTTGTGGTTTCGGAGGAAACGGGTATAATATCGGTTGTTGTCGACGGTAAAATAAAAGAATATACAAACAATAATAAACTACTTGAAAAATTAAAAGACTATTGCACCGTATCAGATGAAAAAGATGATAAAAATGAAAAGAATGTATCAAGGAAATTAATATCAAAAATAAAAAAAATAAAACTAAAAGATATAAGAAAAAGAATAATGTTGCATTGGGAATTTAAAATCCTTTCATTCTGTTTAGCTTTAATTTTTTGGATGTATATTATATCACTATAAAATAAGGAGAAAACTATGTTAAAAGACAAAGATTTATTTAACGAAAATCAGGAAACTTTTAAAGTTGTAAAAGCAAAAAAATTTGTTGTTACACCATCTTTACCTGAAAAATTAAAAGATTTAACTGCTATTTCAGAAAATATGTGGTGGTGCTGGAACAGCGATGCGGTAGAATTATTTAGAAGATTAGACAGAGATAAATGGGAAGAATCCTACCATAGCCCGAAAGCAATGTTAGGTATTGTAAAGCAGGACAGATTAGAAGAATTGGCAGAGGATACAAGTTTTGTTTCTCATATGAAATTGGTAAAATCGGAACTTGACAAATATATGTCTATGCCTACATGGTTTAATAAAACTTTTCCTGAATATAAAGATAAAAAAATTGCATATTTTTCTACCGAATTTGCTATTCACGAAAGTTTACCTATATATTCGGGCGGACTTGGAGTGTTATCAGGAGACCATTTAAAATCAGCCAGTGATATGGGATTGCCTTTAGTTGGTATCGGCTTATTATACAGAAACGGATATTTTAAGCAACATTTAAGTATAGACGGATGGCAAATAGAAGAATATAATGTAAATAATTTTTATAGTATGCCTCTACAACTTTTGACAGACGAAAACGGAAACCCTTTATTCATAGAAATTTCTTTACCTTCATCTCCCAGAGTTTTTGCAAGAATTTGGAAAGTACAAATAGGCAGAGTTTCTTTATATTTATTAGATACGGATTGTGAAAATAATTCTTCCGAAGACAGAAAAATAACAGGTGAACTTTACGGAGGAGACAAAGAAATGAGAATCAAGCAGGAAAAATTGCTTGGTGTCGGTGGTATGAAAGTTTTAGAATTATTAAACATAGATCCGTCCGTTATCCATATTAATGAAGGTCATTCTGCTTTCTTGTTATTAGAAAAGATGAGAATGTTGATGAAGAACAAGTGTTTATCTTTTGAAGAAGCACAAAAAGTTGTAAAAGCAAATTGTGTTTTCACGACACATACTCCGGTTCCTGCAGGTAACGAAGTATTTTCATCCGAACTTGTTTCAACATATTTTGAAAGCTTGTATAAAGAATTAGGATTAACAAAAGAACAATTCTTGAATTTAGGTAAAGATTTAAAAGCTGAAAATATGAACAAAGATTTTTCAATGACAATCCTTGCTCTTAAGGCTTGCGGAAAAGCCAACGGTGTTTCAAGATTACATGCTACCGTTTCAAGACAAATGTGGCAAAATGTATGGCCTGAACTTCCGAGAAAAGAAATTCCTATAACACATATTACTAACGGTATACACACAAATACTTGGATTTCTTATGAATTTGCAGGTTTGTTTCAAAGATATATAGGTGATGATTGGATAGATAATCCTGAAGATCAAACATTGTGGCAAAGAATTGCAGATATTCCTGATGCAGAACTTTGGAGAAGTCATGAAAGAAGAAAAGAAAGACTTGTATCTTTTGCAAGAAGCAGATTAAAAGCACAACTGGAAAGAAGAGGTCTTTCAAAACACATGGTAGCTTTTGCGGATGAAGTTTTAGATCCGGAAGCATTAACAATCGGTTTTGCAAGAAGATTTGCAACATACAAAAGAGGTAATTTAATATTTAGAAATCTTGAAAGAATTAAAAGAATTCTTACAAATAAAGAAAGACCTGTTCAAATCATTATAGCAGGAAAAGCTCATCCGAAAGATGATAAGGGAAAAGAAATTATTAAGAGTATTGTTGCTTTAACAGCAGACTCCGAATTAAAATACAAAGTTGTCTTCTTAGAAGATTACGATATGAATGTTGCCCACTATTTAGTACAAGGTGTAGACATTTGGTTGAACAATCCTTTAAGACCGGAAGAGGCTTCAGGAACCAGCGGGATGAAAGCTGCCGTTAACGGTGCAATTAATTTCAGTGTACTTGATGGTTGGTGGTGTGAAGGTTATAACGGAGAAAACGGTTGGGTTGTAGGCTCTACGGATACATACAACGATTTGGAATATCAAAATGAAATGGAATCAAGATCTATATACGAAATACTGGAAAAAGAAATAGTTCCTTTATTCTATGATAGAGGACAAGATGATTTGCCAAGAGGTTGGATAAAAAAGATGAAAGCCTGTATGCAGACAGTTGGTCCTATGTTTAATACAAACAGAATGATTGAAGATTATACAAGAAAGTTTTATATTCCTTCAATGGAATTAACCGAAAAGATGAAAGCTAAAAACTTTGAACTTACAAAGAAAAAAAATGAATGGCAAAGTAATGTGGAAAATAATTGGAACAGAGTTTCAATTATAAGTACGGATGATAATGTAGGAGCAAAAACAATTAAGATAGGTGAACCGTTAAAAATAAGAGCTAAAGTTAATTTAGCGGGAATTGAGCCTAAAGATGTTTTTGTTCAGATTTATGCAGGTTATTTGAATTCCAAAAATGTGTTGAGCAAAGAAATATTTGTAAATATGAAGATGGTTTCAAAAGAGCAGGACGGGACATATATATATGAACTTGAAGCTCCTATAAAAATAGTAGGACATTGTGGTTATACAATCAGAATAGTTCCGCAATATATGGATAAAGTAGAATATATTCCGGGTGTTATAAAATGGTTCTAGAAAATAAATCTGACCTAAAATTTATTATATTTGATTTAGACGGAACATTGGTTGATTCAAAATTTGACTTAACGGATTCCGTAAATTTTGTAAGAGAACAATACGGTTTTAATCCGCTACCGATAGATGAGGTTGCTTCTTATCTCGGTAGCGGGATTACCGCATTAGTAAAGGCTGTTTTATCGGAACTTAAAAATGAAGAATTTGATACAGCCGTAAAAAAGTTTAAAGATAACTATGTTCAACATTTAACCGATAAAACAAGGGCATATAACGGTGTTACCGATATGCTTTCAAGTATTTCACAACCGAAAGTATTGCTGTCAAATAAAGATGAACGGTTTTCAAAACAAATTTTAGAAACTCTCGGTTTATCAAAATATTTTACTGAAATTTATGGTGGTGATTCGTTTAAAGAAAAAAAACCAAATCCGTTACCTGTATTTGAAATAATGAAAAAGTTTTCGTTGAAAAAAGAAGAAGTTCTAATGATAGGTGATGGAACAAATGATATACTTGTAGGCAAAAATGCAGGAATAAAAACTATAGGTGTATTATATGGTTATTCATCACTTGAACAAGTCAAAGAATTGGCTCCTGATTTTATTGCAAAAGATACAAACGAAATTATAAAGATAATCAAAAATTGGTAAATGTACTACATTTTGTTTGTTTTTTTGATTTGTTAATTGTTAACTACAAAAATATAAAATAAGCAATTACTTAATTTGGTAATTGCTTATTTTAATAAATGTTAATATTGATATTTTTTTTGGGTTATTTGACCTTTGGAATTAGTTCTGTAACTTCCATCCGAAGTTTGCCACTTTATTGAACAAAAAAAGACATCAAAAAGTAATTTTTCCGACGGTGAAATTTTTTTGATGCCTAAAAAATATGAAATATTTTTGTATGTATAAATATAATACAAATATAAGTTATTTTACTTTTTCCATTGAACTTTTCATTTCTTTTATATCTCCTCTTCTTATAAACATTT
>ONUQ01000116.1 GCA_900321055.1 uncultured Elusimicrobia bacterium | reverse complement strand
ATATCTGGGATTATCTCTTCCTATAGAATAAATTTCACATTCACTTAAATGGTTCTTCTTTTCTTGTGTCCATTTATTTCCTACAACAGAAATTTTTCCAATAGTTATTTTATCTTTATATTGTTGTGTTCCGGAAAGAGCATTAAGTGTAATTCTGGAGATTCTTATGTTTTTCCATGATTCTTTTTCTGCTTCGGTCATAATATCCAAAGGTATTTGTATTATATCCCATCCCGTAATTGTCGTTGTTCTTCTCCAATTGGGATGGTCATGAATACTAAATTCATTAATTTCAAATCTGGACAGATTTGTTTCATATTTGTCTAAAATATTGTTTCCGTTTAAATCTTCGGTATCTAACTTTCCGTTATTTGCTCCTATTTTTGATATACCGTAAGAAGTGGTGAGATTTTTAAAATCTCTGCCTATATCTTCCCACGGACTGATAATTCCGTCACCGTTTGTATCTTCCGTATCTAATATTCCGCTTTGATCCGAATCTTCATTTATTGATGAAGCTAAATCTATTATCACATTCACCATATCAAGTTTTGCTTTTACCCAAACCTCAAGATAAAGTTTACCTGAAAAATCATAACCTGAAACGGATATTTTTTGTGCAATAGCAGCATAATTACATACACTAAAATCATAATTTATATCCATAACCTGTTGTTTCTCTCCAGAAATGATTTCAAGTTTTTTATCTATTTCTTTTTTTTCTATATCATAATTTTTCCAACGGATTGCATCAACATTGTATTCCTTGTCGTATCTTTCAGTATCATTGTATTCGCAAGCAGAAGCATAAAACCAGGAATCTTTCAATAAAGAAAAACTATCTTCCTGTTTTGCACTTTCCATAGATTCTATCATTGCTTTGCCGGTAGTGTTTTTAATATATTTACTTGTAGCATATTCTGCAGATGCAGATACTTTTAATGAGTCCGTAATTTTAACATCTTTTATTTTCGCATCAACTTCTCCTACAAGTGTGCTTGAAGGAGTGGTATATACATCCGGTAATTTTGTATCTTCGGCGGCAAATTCATAAATAAAACTTCCGCCTAAAGATATATTATCCGTGAAATCATATTGAGTTCTTACACCTACGAGTGTAGAGCCGGCAGAACTTCTGCCTAACGGAGAATAATCATAAGAAACATTTATTGTTGTATCATCCGTAAGATATTCATCTTTTAAAATTGTTAATATACCTATATCATAATCTAACATATAATCTTCATTTATCTTCAATGTTTTACCGCCAACAACAACTTTTTCAGACATAGGAACAATATCCGTTCTTAAATTAAATATTTTTATTTTGTATTGATATTCCGTGACAAAATTATATTTATGAGTGTTTGATGTATATAAAGAATCATGTAAAGGTTTTCCTGTGATAGGTTGCAAATTAAATACACCGTTTTCATAATCAACTATAATATTTGCTTCGTAACCGTCTATGTTTGGAAATTTCGGAACCGGCTTTGTAGGCGGAAATCCACCGGAATTGTCTATTGCCGTAGGAATCGTATCGTTTAAATCTCTGATTTCTAATATAAAATTATCTCTACCGTTATATTTTGCAATTTGATAATTTCCTAAACTGTAAAAAGTATGAAGCTCGGTAGACAAAATATCCGTATTGTTTGTATCTTTTATTATTTGAGGATTTCCACCCGTTTCATCGGATAACCAGGAACCATCGGTATATTGATAATCTATGGCAACAACATATTCTTTTGATAAAATATTTTTGAATGTGATTACTCCTGTAATGTAATCTACCATAAAATCTGTTCCTGCCGTAAGTTTTATAAAGTTTCCGTTATATTTTGTTGTTTTTGGAGATTCTTTCATATAATATAAATCAGTTGCCGTTGATATTACAACATAGTCGCTAATAGTAGTTTTTATTTTATCAAGATATACTTTTGCCGTATTATTTTTTATGGTTTTTGTAGTATCTTTAATAATAGAAAAATATTTATATTTGATATATGCGGTATCAGCAATAATTTTCTTTTCCATTTTGCTTCCGCTTTTGAACTGTTTTGATTCCGAAAAACCTTTTGTTTTAGAAAAGAAAGCATTGGTTTTTAATCCTTCATATTGAGTATTAACTTTTGCACCAAACAATTCTTTTTTATATCCTGAAAATTCCGTACTTGGAAGTTCTACCTGAATATCACCGAAGGCGGCTTCTCTTAAAAATTCGTTATCTTGTCCTTTATATGAAATATAAATATCTTTTTTATCTTCCTGTGTATCATCAAAATCAACATTTAAATCAAATCTTTTACCTACACTACCTTTGATTTTCATTTGCAACTCTTGTTGCATAGAAAAATCTGCAGAGTTTTTTCTCTTTCCCGATTCCTCTTTATCGTAAATTATTCCGGAATAATTTACCCCGATAAGTTTTCTACCTGATAATTGTAATTTTGATTCAAAAGGAAGTTTAGTTAACAGCTTATCAGGTAACGAAGATTCTACTTCTTTTTTTGCAGTACCTGAACTTATAGGTATAGAAGTTGTAGATTTTTGTATTTCGGTTGAAGTTGTCGGCTCTGTAGATGTTTTTACCTTTAATTTGTTTAAAACCTGATCTCCGGCAACTTCTTGTGCCGTAGTTGAAGGAATATTTAATTCATAGCTGGTTTCGGGTTTTGCTTGTTCTATAAGTGCACCGGATTGATAATAAGTTCCCAACTCATTCTCATTAGGAATAACCGTAGCTGATGATATCTCTATATCTTTTGATTTTGCCTCTTTGTATTTTAACGGTTTAGTTGTATCTATTGACATAGTAGAAGTATTTACCGTATTCGTAGAATTTTGTATATCTGCAACAGCGGTCGCAGATTGTTTTATTTGGTTGTAATTTATGGTATCGGTAGAAGAATTCACGGTATTGGTAGTAGTAGACTTTTGTATGTTTGCAACAGCGGTCGTAGATTGTTTTATTTGATTATAATTTACGGTATTAGAAGAAACTGACGGTTGTCCGTTATTATCATTTTTGTTTGATAAAGTATTACTGCTAACTTCAACCGTTTGTGCAAAAGTATATATAAATGTAAACAGAATAATAATTGTAAAAAAAATCTTTTTCATCTTGCCATTGTTTATTGTGTTAAAAAATCTATATTTGAATATTTAATATCTTTACTGTTAACATACCATCTGTAAAAATTCCATCCGATTCCTGCCGGAGCAAGTTCTACACCGTTAAATCTTTTATGAATACAAACCATTTTTTCCGGATAATATAAAAAGATACAAGGTGGATCTTCTTGCATAATATCTTGGATTTTATGATAGTATTTAATTCTTTTTTCTTTGTTAAATGTAGTTCTTGCTTTAACTAATAAATCATCTACTTCTTTATTTTTATATGACATAAAATTATATTGTCCCTGCTCTGCTTGAGATGAATGCCATAGGGAAAATTGGTCAGGATCAACAGCAGTATTCCAACCTGAAATAATAGCATCAAAATTCTTTTTATTTATATACTGATTTAAAAAAGTGCTCCACTCTAAAATTCTTATATTAACTTTAAGACCTATTTTTTTTAGTTGTTCCTGTATTATTTGTGCCGATAATTCTCTTGTTTTGTTTCCTTGATTTGTAAGTATAGTTATTTCAAAGTTTTTATTTTTATACAGCAATGTACCGTTTTTATCTTTACTAAAGCCGATTGTTTGTAATAAATCTAATGCTTTTTGTGGAGAATACTCATATTTTTTTAATTCTTTGTATGCCCATGACTGTGGAGGATATATTCCCTGTGCCGATTTTGCCATACCGGATAAAACACCTTGAATAATATCTTGTTTATCTATTGCATAATACATTGCTTGTCTGAACTTTATATTGTTATACGGTTCTTTTTCTAAATTAAATCCCAAAAAAGTAAAACTAAATGCAGGGTATCTGTATTTGTTATAATTTTTAAAAAAATAATCATAAGCATTCCATTGATCGGGAGTTAAAGAAATTTCATCTATTGTTTGAGTTCTTAATTCTAAAAATTGAATGGATTGATCCGGTATAACTCTAAATAAACAAACTTTTATTTTGGGTGCTCCCTCATAATAATTAGGATTAGCTTGTAAAACTATTTTTTGATCGCTAATCCATTTCTTAAACATATACGGACCTGTTCCGACAGGTTGCCTGTTGAATTTAGAATTGTTTATATCTTCATTTTTAAAAATATGTTCGGGAATTATTCCTATACACCAACTTTCAAGTATCGGGGCAAAAGGTTTTGTATAAGTAACAATAAAAGAATAATCATCTGTTATTTCAAATTCTTTTACCATTAAATAATCCGAAGAAAAAGGTATTTTTGTATTAGGATTAATTAATTTATCAAAAGTAAATTTTACATCTTTTACCGTAAAAGGTTTTCCGTCATGCCATAATATATTTTTCTTTAAATTAAACTTTATTTTTAATCCGTTATTTAATACTTGATAACTTTCGGCCAAATCGCAAACCAAATTTAAATCTTTATCATATTTTAAAAGTCCGTTAAATATGTAAGAATTAACCGTAGATGATGCAGAATCACAAGCTAAAATAGGATTTAAATATATCGCATCGGCAATTGAAGATATAACATACATATCGCTTGATTGTGAAATATCCGAACTTATATTAACATTATTTTCTTTATTACAAGAAAATAAGAAAAAAGAAAAAAAGATAAAAATAAAAAAGCAAATTTTGTTCATATATTAAATTTCTATACTCTTCATTTTTTGTATACCGCTTTGTAACATTTTTTTCAATAAATTATATAAAAAATTGTCATATAAAATATTTTTATATACATTAATATCAGCAATAAATTCTATTTTGTCTGTGTTGTTTCTATCATTTTTAATTAATATATCCGGTAAGTAATATGAAAAATTTAAGTTTAAAGTTAAACTTATAGATTTTTCTTTTTTACAAAGAATAGAATCTAAAGTATAACTGTGTAATATTTTTTCGCTTATAAATTGGTTACATATTATATTCTTTCCCTTTTATGTGTATATCTTTTAAAAGATTGGTACCGGCATCTGATTTATTTAAGTAAGGAATGTACTCTTTTACTATATCATTTATTATTTCTTTATAGTTTTTATCGGAATCAAAAAAACTGTTGTAATGTTTCATTCCGGGTAAATTCTTAACCCATTTTTTAAACAAAATCCATCCTGACTTTATGTTAGATGTAATTTTTACAATATTTTCATTTTGTGAAAAATTATCATTATATGTGCTTTCTATTTTTTTTACTATTGTTGAATCCTGTGCATAAATATTTCCAACACTATATAAACAGAACAAATTGCAAAATAAAATAATCAATAACAGTTTCATCTTTTAAATTCTCTTTGCTTTACCTTTTTTAATCTTTCTAAATCCTGTTTAAAAAGATTGTCTACAACATATTTATATTTTTCAGCTTTTTCTATATCCTTTTTTGCTTGGCTATAATTTTTTAACATATACCAAACGACTGCTCTTTTAAAATAATATTCTCCTTTACCTTTAGAAGAAATAATTGCCAAAGTATAAAAGAACAAAGATTTATCATAATTAAAATTTATGGCAGATAAGTTACCCAACATAAAATAAGCAAGATGATTTGTCGGATATAATTTTGCAGATTTTATTGATAGTTGTTCTACTTTTAAATATTGTTCGTTTTTAAAATAAAATAATATAAGTTTATTGAGAATTTCAATGTTATTATTGATGTTTTTTAATCCGTCAAGAGCTGTTTTCTCAAAATCAACAGGATTATTTTTTTCATTAAAAAAATCCATTAATTTTATATAATAACATGAGTTTGACGGATTTTCTTTTATAGCTTTTTTTATTGTTTCAATGGCTTCATCAAGCATTTTTTCTTTATGGTAAATATGAGATAATATATGATAAAAATAATCCGGAATATGTGAGTTTTCGTTTATTATTTCGTTCATATTCTTTATTGCGGTTTTTCCTTTGTTTTCTTCACTAGAAATAAGTGCTAAATTTGCTACGGCATCTATATAATCAAAACTTCCTTTAGGAATACGATAATATAACTTTTTAGCTTCACTGAATTTTTTTTGTATTTGTCTTAAACTTGCTAAATGAAATACTATATATGTGTTTTGTTTGTTTATGGAATAACTTTTTGTTAAATCTTTTTCAGCCAAATCTAATTCATTTTTTGATTTGTAAATTATTCCTCTGTTTAAATATGCATATCCTGCTTTATCCGGAGAATATTCTATGGCTTGTGTCATTAAATTTATATTGTCTTTCCACAAAACATTCCTTTGATATGTAATGATAAATAAAAACACGGCAATAATTCCCATAGCAAATATTGATAAATATTTTTTCCTTGTATATATAACATACAGCAAATTTGCTACCAGATATGAAAGTCCGATGTATGGTATATATGTATATCTGTCTGCAACCGGAGAAATTCCTAACGGCATAATTCCGCTTGACGGCAAAACAGTTATTAAAAATAAAAATAACCCGAAAAATATTTTTTTACTGAATTTTAAAGTAAATATAGAAAAATATATACAAATATAAAGTAAGGCAGAGGAATATAAAATATATGAAGGCATTATATCATAATGATTATAGAATGACGGATACAAACAAGATAAATTTATCGGCAATATGAATTTATATATATAAAATAATATATGAAAATGAGCATCCAAAAAATTTATATATCTGGTAAATATTGTTGTTATTGCTTTTTCTTCAAAAGAATAATGAGAACATATTGCTACATATATAAATATAAAAGATGTTATAAAAAAAGGAATATACTTTTTTATGGTATCAAATTTAAAATCCAACTTATTTTTATAAAAATCCGTAAGCATTAAAACTAACGGTAAAGTTACAGCAGTAGGTTTTGACATGCATGATAATAAAAAAGAAAAAAAAGATAAACCAAAAAAAAGTTTTGTATGTTTAGAGTCATCCGTTTTTAAATAAAATAAAATTGATAGTAAAAAGAAAAAAGAATATAAAGTATCTTTTCTTGCGGTAACCCATGCAACAGCTTCAACGGTAGTAGGATAAAGAGCAAAAAGAGTTGCGGTAATATATGAAATCAAAGAGTTTTTGGACAAATTTTTTATAATAAAAAAAACCAACAAAGCATTAAATAAATGTAACAAAATATTATCTGTATGATACAAATACGGATTTAGTTTAGATATAGAATATTCCAATGCAAAAGATAAAGTAACTATCGGATGATAAAGTTTTAAATAACAAGAAGAAAACATATCTTTTATATTAGAAACGGATAAATTGGTAATATACGGATTTGCTTTAATCATTATAGGATCATCAAGCATAATAAAATCGGCAGTAATTGACGGATAAAAAGCAAATACTACAATATAAGATAATAATATTAATAATAGTGTTTGATATTTTTTTAACATACAGGGATATATTGTACTATTTTTAATTTTATACTACAAAAAAAATTATTGTTTTTTATGAATTGAAGATTTTTTTGCTGAAGTCTTAGAATCAAAACATTGTTTGAATTTAAAAAATTCAAAAATAAAAACAAAAATATATGCTGTTTTCATTGAAGTAAAAGGAAATATTACTTCTTCACAACTAAAAATATTCCGACTGTAACAAGCAAAAATCCCAACACATCAAATACGGACATTTGTTCACCAAAAACTATAAATCCGGCTATCATAGCCGTAAGCGGTTCAAGAGCACCGACTATTGATGTTCTTGTAGCACCGATAAGTTTTATTGCGATATTTACCGTTTCTATTGCAACTATTGTAGGTACTATTGCAAGTGATAAAGCATATAACCATTGTTTAGGTGTCGTAAGCAATTGGAAATTAAGTCCGAATCTTAAACATATAAAATAAAAAATTGTTCCTGAAAGCAATACATAAAAAGTTACTTTTGCAGGGGGGAGCCGTTTTATATCTTTTATTGTTTTAACTAATATTATGTATAAACCATACATTATTGCTCCTAAGAATGAAAGAATAAACCCCAGAGCTTTACCGCCGGTATTCATATCTTCGGCATAGTTTAAAAATATAACTCCGATAAAAGCACAAATAATAGAAATAACGGTTGCTTTTGTAAGTTTTTCATTAAAAAAAATTGACATTATTAAAGCCACAATTACCGGATAAAGAAATACTATTGTACATGCAATTCCTGAATCTATATATTTTAATGAGGCAAATAAAGAAATTGAAGATGCTGCAAAAACGATACCTACAAAAAATAAGAGTATAAACTCTTTAACCGTAACGGAAAGATTTATTTTTTTATGAACCTTCACTATGTATAAATAAATAATGAAAGCAAAAAAATACCTGTAAAACAATGAGTTAGATACAGATGAGCCGGTATTATATAACAGTAATGCAAACATAGGATATAAACCATAACCTACTGAAGATATTATTGCATTAACAAAACCTATTCGTTCCGCTCTTTTCATAATTATGCTCTCTTTAAAATTTTAAAAATAATATGAGAATTACATCAAAGAAACATATATAATTCAAAAGAAAATATTATTTTTGTCGTAAATTTTGTTCTATCAGGACTGACAAATTTTGTGGAACTCAAATTTTTTCAGGTTTTTCCGCAAAATTGTAAGTTTGATACAAAAGTTCCGTTTCTAAAAAACTATTTTATTGTAAATCCTTCTTCTTTTATAACTTTTCCGCTTTCGTCTATAACGGATATTGTTATTTGTCCTTTAATATCGGAATAGATAGTTTTTGAACTCCAAGTTCTGTAAGATGGTGAGTTTATACTTAATTCAACCTCTGATAAAACAGTGTCTCCTTTTTTCCATACATGCTTAATTTTTTGTCCTTGTGCATTATCAATTTTTGTCCAATAATAAATTTTTTCAACATCTGCAGAAAACTCATTGTTAATTCCTTCCGGCATTCTTTCTGACACGGAAGTACATATTGCAGATGAAGAAACTTTTACCGTACTTTCGTTTGTTTGAACATCTTCTGCAAAAATTACACCTGCACAAAATACAACAAAAAATAAAATTACAATACAAATACTTTTTTTCATTATCTTGTCTCCTTTTTAAACATAATAATTAAGTTCTGTTAAAATTTTGCATAATTCTATAATTTATTGCTTTTTTATGCAAGTTATTATGGTAAAAAAATCATTTTGCACATAATTATAGCCGTGGTTGCACAGTTTTTTCATTATTTTTATTTTGTTTGAATAATACTGTTAATTGATTAACTTTGGGTTTAAAATTTTAACATAAACCTAATAAAATTTATGCCGATATTTTTTACTGCTGTTATTCCTTTAAAACAGGAACAGACACAACAACGATAGTTCCTCTTTGATATTCACTGGAAATATCAATAGAACCGTCGTGCATTTCTATAATTTGGCGAGCAACCGTAAGCCCCATTCCGATAGATTTTGCAAGTTTTGTTGAAAACATCGGATCAAAACAATTTTCAAGAGTTTCTTCATCCATTCCTTGCCCGCGATCAACAATTGTAGTTAGTATATTATCATTAGATGCCGCAATCGTTACCGATATTATTCCGTTATTATTCATAGAATCCGTAGCATTTTTTATTATATTGAAAAACACTTGTTTCATTCTGTCAAAATCTACATAGGCTTTTGCAGAAATCAAATTGTTTTCAAAAACAATACCGTCAATTTGAGATTCACTTATGTCCTTTAATATTATATCTTGTAAACCGCATTTGGTTTTTGTTAATTGCTTTACTCTTGTCATATCTAAAATTTCAGATATTCTTTTGTTTAAATCTACAATACCTGTTGATAACAATGAAAGTATTTTCTGCTGTGTTTCGTTTTCAAGTTTTAAAGATTTTGACAGATAGTATGATACATTGGACAAACTGGCGACAACATTTTTTAAATCATGCGAAGCAACAGAAGCAAATTTAGATAAAACTTTAATTTTTTCTTCATTCAATTGTTTTTTTGTAAGGTTATAAGTTTTTTTATTAATCATTATTTTTTCCCGTAATTTCATTTATTAATTTAATTACATCATCTATTTCAAAAAGTTTATTTAAGTAGAAACAACCTTTTTGTTTTACGGATTTTGAATTATTATCATCATTTAAAATAAAAATAGATCCTATTTCCGGCATTTTTTCTTGTATTTTAGTGTGAAAATCAACTATATTTGTATCAATTTTTGAATTTACCAAAACAACATCAAAAAAAGAAGTGTTTAATTCTTCAAATAATTTGGAACCGTTAGGATAAGGCATTAAATTGAACCCTTTATCCTTTAAATCTTTATTTAAATCAGAAAAATCATCCATATTAATCATCGCAATATTTTTCTTTCTTTTTTATTTCCCAAAACTTGAAAAACTTTAGATACATTAACGGTATCTTTAATATACCGAATATTTCCTAAAGTATTAATATCATCAATAAAAGTTTTATCTTCTTCTTTTCCCACAACAATAGTTTTCGGGATTTCACCGAATAAATTTTTTATCTTTTTCAAAATTTCTAAATTTTTTTGTTCTTCTTCTTTTGAATTTACATTTATAACAAGCACATCGGGTTTATGGCTAAATATAAAATTTATCTTGGAAGAATCTATATCGCTAAATGCAACATTTAAACCGCAATGTTTTAATGAATTTAGGAAATTTTTATCAATATTCGCATCTTTATCTATAACTACCGCAAAAGGTCTGGCAGTTACTTCCTTTATTGTGCTTAGGATGGTATCTATCTCAAACGGTTTGCTTATGCAGGTAAAAGCACCTGAATTTAAAGCATCTACGATTAAATCGTTCATAGCATAAGCCGTCATCATAACACCTATAATATCAGGTCTGATTTTTTTTATTTCTTTAAAAGTCTCGGTTCCTGAAATTCCGGGCATTCTTATATCGGAAAAAACTATATCAAAAAATTCTTCCTTTACCATTTCTATTGCTTTAAAACCGTTTTCTGCTGTTTTAACATCATACCCTTCCAACTCTAAAATACTTGCTAAAGACACTCTTAAAGATTCTTCATCATCTACTATCAAAATTTTTAAATTATTATTATCACTCATTTAAATATCTCCTATTTTAGCGGTAACTCAATAGTAAAAGTTGTCCCTACATTTTCTTTGCTGGTTACACTTATTTTTCCCTGATGAACTTCTATTATTTCTTTTACTATCGGTAATCCCAAGCCAATACCTTGTAATTTTGTTGTAAATAAAGGTT
>ONUQ01000153.1 GCA_900321055.1 uncultured Elusimicrobia bacterium | reverse complement strand
TTTTTTTTATACAAACTTTATATAATTTAAGAAGTTGTACTTAATTTTTTATTTTAATAAGAGGAACAAATGGCTAACAAATTTAAGTATTATTTAAATAGTGATGGTAGTTTTGTAATTGAAAATTATAATTTGGCTCCGACATTTGCAAGTTTTTTTCCCGGAATTTCAGGGGTAAAAGGTATACCGATGTGGGCATACTATGTAAACAGAGGACAAGGTATTTGTACATTCGGTATAAAAAATAAAAATTATTCTATAATGGAATTTTATCCGGCAAATGTAAGTTATAGTTTAGTTAATACCTTTGGCTTTAGAACCTTTTTAAAAATAAAAAAAGCAAATGAAACAATTTGTTATGAACCGTTTAAAAGTAATTGCACGGATATAAAAAACATAAAACAGAATATGTATGTTTCTTCTTACGATTTAACCATAGAAGAAATAAATACAAATATAGGTATAAAAACAGTAGTAACATATTTTACTTTACCTAACCAACCGTTGGCAGGTTTACTTAGAAAAGTTACCGTAGAAAATATTTCAAAACAAAATATTCAAGTTGAAATTGTTGACGGAATGCCAAAAATTTTGCCATACTATGTTAATTCTTGGGCACAAAAATATATGTCAACAACAATTCAAGCATGGACAAAAATTGACAATTTTGATAAAAACGGAGTTCCTTTTTACAGATTAAAAGTTGAAACGGAAGATAGTTCTGAAGTTATAGAAATTACGGAAGGAAACTTTTATTATTCTTTTATTCAAGATAAAAAATTACAACAGGCAAATATCATAGTAGATCCGGAAATACTGTTTGGAGCAGATACAAGTTATGCATATCCGGAAAAATTGTTTAACGAAAAATTTGTATATCCGAAAAAACAATTTGCGGATAACAAATATCCGACAGCATTTAGTTATATAAAACAAAATTTAAAATCCGGTGCGAATACAACAATCTATTCCGTAGTAGGACATATAGATAGTGTTAAATCTTTAAACAGTTTTGTTAAGAAATTTGACAAAAAATATTTTGAAACAAAACAGGAGGAAAACAAAAATTTAATAAATTCTATCACTTCAAATATGGCAACGAAATCTTCCATACCGGAATTTGATATGTATTGCAGGCAAAATTATTTAGACAATGTTATGAGAGGCGGTCTTCCGATAGAATTTAAGTATAACGATAAATCTCAGATGTATTATGTTTTCTCAAGAAAACATGGAGATTTGGAAAGAGATTATAATGAATTTCAGGTTTCACCGAACTATTATTCTCAGGGTAACGGAAATTATAGAGATGTAAATCAAAACAGAAGAAAGGATATTTTCTTTAATCCTAATGTAAAAGACAGTGCGGTAAAAATATTTTATAATTTATTACAAATTGACGGATGTAATCCGTTGGTTGTAAAAGGCACTCTTTTTGTTTTAGATACAAAAAGTAAAGAATATAAAGATATATTGAATGATTTAGTTAATGCGGAAGATGAAACAAAATTAAATGAATTTTTTGCAAAACCGTTTGAACCGGGTTCGCTTGCGATGTTTATGGAATTTTCAAAAATTAAAACCAAAATAAAGTTTGAAGATTTTATTGCTAAAGTTGTTGTAAATTCAAAAGCACAAAATGATGCAAGCCATGGAGAAGGTTATTGGGTAGATCATTGGAAATATAATTTTGATATATTAGAAAGTTTTTTAACAATTTATCCCGACAAGAAAAAAGATATTTTCTTTAATGACAAAACATTTATTTATTATGATAATGATCATTATGTTTTACCGAGAAGTCAAAAATATGTTTTGACATCAAAAGGAGTTGTAAGGCAATATAATTGTGTAGTAAAATCGGATGAAAAATCTGCAATGATAGCAAGCAGAAAGGTTAATCCGAATGCATTAAGAACCAATAACGGTAAAGGTGATATTTATTATACATCATTAGCATCAAAATTTGTTACTTTAATGTCCGTAAAATTTGCAACATTAGATAACGAAGGTATCGGTATGGAGATGGAATCCGATAAACCGGGTTGGTATGATGCATTAAACGGATTACCGGGACTTTTCGGTTCTTCAACTCCGGAAGTTTTTGAGTTAAGAAAAATGATGAGATTTTTTGGCGATTTGTTAAAAGAAAATAAAGATGAACAAATATTTGTTCCCGTAGAAGTAGCAAAGTTATTTAACGGATTGTATGATTTGTTAAAACAAAAACTTTCTTCTTTTGATTTTTGGGATAAAGCAACAACATTAAAAGAAGAATATAGAAAATCGGTTATATTCGGTATAGAAGGAAAAGAAGAACAGGTATCAATTGATTCTATAATTGATTTCATAGATAAAGCTATATCAAAAATAAATGCCGGTTTGAAAAAAGCAATAGATCCGAAAACAAATCTTTATTTTACATATTTTAGATATGAAGCAACAGAATTTGAAAAAAATAACAAAACAAATTCAAAAGGATTACAGTGTGTTAATGTTTCCAAATTCAAAAGGTATTCATTACCGCTATTTTTGGAATCGGAAACTCATTTTATGAGAATGAGCAAAGACCAACAAGAAGCAAAACAACATTTTGCATCTATTAAGAAAAGCGGACTTTATGATAAAGAATTGAAAATGTTTAAAGTTTGTTCTTCGTTGCTTCCAGAGTCTGATGAAATCGGTAGAGCAAGAGTGTTTTTGCCGGGTTGGCTGGAAAACGAATCTGTTTTTATGCACATGGAATTTAAATATTTGTTAGGTCTTTTAAGAGCAGGATTATATGAAGAATTCTTTTCGTCCATAAAAAATTGTTTTCCTTGCTTTTTAAAACCTGAAATTTATGGTAGAAGTATATTAGAAAATTCTTCATTCATATCATCAAGTGCATTTCCTGATGAGAGAAATTGGGGAAGAGGTTTTGTTGCAAGGTTAAGCGGTTCAACCGCAGAATTTATAGATATGTGGCTTACAATGATATTAGGATATAATCCTTTTGTTGCAGATAAAAATAATGAATTGGCGTTTAATTTAAAACCGATTATCAACGGAAGTTTTTTTGATAAAAAAGGTGAATTTAAGGCAAAGTTGTTTGCTACAACGGATTTAGTATATGTAAATAAAACAAAAAAATCCACATATTTGCCCGGTATGAATATTAAAAAAATAGAAATAGAGTGGAACGACGGTTCTAAGGATATAATAGAAGGAAATTCTGTTTTAGGTGAAAAAGCAGAAAAAATAAGAAACAGACAAGCAAAGCAAATAAAAGCTGTTTTTTAAACAAATAATAAAAAAATTTAAATAATTAGAGAGAACAAATGGATAAATTATTAAAAGAACTTTTAGAAGCACCGGGAATTTCGGGTTGTGAAGAAGCAGTTGCGGAAATTATGAAAAGAGAATTATCAAAATATTGTGATGAAGTAAAGATAGATAATTTTGGTAATGTTATTGCAAGAAAAGGTAAAGGCGGTAAAAAAATTATGCTTGCAGCCCACATGGATGAAATAGGGCTTGCGGTAAAACATATTACACCTGAAGGCTTTATATATTTTATAAAAGTCGGCGGAATTGCTGATATGGTTTTGCCGGCACAAAGAGTAATAATAAAAGCTAAAAAAGGTGATGTTGCAGGTGTTATAGGAACAAAACCGCCACATTTAATGACAGGTGATGAAGGTAAAAAAGCGGTTCATTTTACAAATATGTTTATAGACATTGGCTGTAAAACAAAAGAAGAAGTTTTAGAAAAAATTGAAATTGGTGACCAGATAATTTTTGAACCAAATGCAGGTGAACTCAGTAAAGACAGATTTTACGGTAAAGCAATAGACAATAGAGCAGGGTGCTATGAAATGATAAAAATTATGGAAACACTCGGTAATATTGATGCGGAAGTATATGCGGTTGCCACAGCTCAAGAAGAAGTTGGTTTAAAAGGTGCAAAAACATCATCTTTTGCCGTAGAACCTGACTTTGCATTGATACTTGATACTACGGTTGCAGGTGATGTTCCCGGAATAGAAGATAAAGTTTCTTCATTAAGAATCGGCGATGGTATAGCAATAACACTTATAGAGGCCAGCGGTAGGGGAACAATCGTAAACAACAAAATCAGAAGAATGATGATAGATACCGCAAAAGAAAATAAAATTAAACATCAAATAGATATTATTGATGGCGGTATGACAGATGGAGCAGCTATCTATATGAACAGAGCAGGTATACTTACGGGAATATTATCCATAGCAACAAGATACATACATGCATCAACATCTGTTTTTGATATTAATGATTTGTTTGACGGTGTAAAACTTTCACAAAAAATTATTGAAAAAGTTTCAAAAAACTTTTAAATAAATTATAAGTTTTACGGATAAATTATATAAATCTTTGATTTACATATCATTCTTTTTAATAAATAAGAATTTGCTGTTTATATAATTTGTTTGTTGTGAAAAAATTAGTGTTTTATAAAAATGTTATTTGTTATTTATAAAAAAATATAATATAGAGGAACAGTTTGTGACGGATGTTTAACTTATTTGTTGTCGGTATGGCAACAGTTGTTGTAAAAATATAATAACTAAAGTTTCAATCTGTTTATAATTTATATTTAATCAATATTGATTTTAGGAGAAAAAATATGTCTATAGGATTTACGGAAATACTTTTAATTTTTATAGCTATTCTTTTGTTGTTTGGAGCAAAAAGAATACCGGAATTAGTAAAAGCAATAGCAAGAGCTTCCCATGAATACAAAAAAGCTAAAGAAATGATAAAAAAAGAGGCAGAAGAATTAACAAATGAAACTTCCGAACATTCTGAAGTTTCTGAACCTATAGAAACTACAGCTACAAAAGTAGAAGATAAAACAGATAATAATAAAACAGATAATAAATAATGCAAGAATTAGAACAGGAAAAGTTTACCTATCATTTAACAGAATTAAGAAAAACTTTGTTGTCAATAATTTTTTGTTTATTGATACTTTTTCCGTTAGGGTACTATTTGGCTCCATATTGTATGAGTTTTCTTATTAAATGGAGTTTTCCGCCACAATTGTCAAAATTGAATTTTTTTTCGCCCATGGAAGTTTTTTTAGTAAATTTAAAAATAGGATTTATAATTTCTTTTATCATTGGTTTTCCTTATATAATATATAAAATATGGCAGTTTTTATTGCCGGCACTATATGAAAAAGAAAGAAAATTTTTAAAAATTGCAGTTTTTGTTTCCAGCTTTTTATTCGTTTGCGGAGTGTCTGTTTGTATAGTCTTTATGTTACCGCTGTTAATAAATTTTTCTATGAGTTTTGCTACGGAAGAAATTCAGCCGATTTTAGGAATAAGTAATTTTGTAGGTCTTTCTTTTTGGTTGATGTTGGCTTTTGGACTTATGTTTCAATTTCCCATAGCGGTATATTTTTTAGTTAGATTTTCCATAGTGTCTATAGAAACTTTGACAAATAAAAGACCATATATAATAGTTGTTATTCTTATACTTTCTGCAATATTAACTCCACCGGATATAATTTCTCAGTTAATGTTGGCAATACCGACATATATTTCTTTTGAGTTAGGAATAATATTTGCAAGATTACAAAATAAAGCATAAAATTTATATCAGGAATTTGTTATGTTAAAAATTATAGGCGGAACTCACAGAGGCAGACAATTAAAAACTTTACCGAAAGAAGATTTATCCGTTAGACCGATGCTTGGAATGATGAAAAAATCGGTATTTGATATTATTACTCCAATGTTATCAGGCAGTTTGTTTTTGGATTTATATGCAGGAGTAGGCTCTGTAGGTATAGAAGCTCTTTCAAGAGGAGCACAAAGAGTAGTTTTTGCGGAAATAAGTGATAAATCTATATCTTTAATAAAATATAATTTAAAAATGTTAGGCTTGGAAGGTAGTGCGGATATTGTGAAGTGTGATGTAGTAAAAGGGTTTCAAAAATTTCAAAATAAATATGATATTATTTTTATGGGACCGCCGTATAAAGATGGAGATAAAAATGCTCTTGCTTTGACATATCCGACACTAAAAAATATAGTTCTGTTTTCTCTTCTTAAAGAAAACGGAATTATAATTTCTCAAAGACATATAAAGGAGCCGGTGGGGAATATTGTAGGACTGGATTGTTACAGAACAGAAAAATACGGTGATACAACCGTTGTTTTTTACAGGATGAAAAAATGAGAGATAAAGCTTTTAAAATAAGTTATTCACGAATAAACACATATTTGTTTTGCCCTTATAAATACAAACTTATATATTTAGAAAACAGATACATACCGTTAAACGGTGATATATCTTTCGGAAATTCAATTCATAAAACATTAGATTATTTTTATAAAGCAGGAGTTTATACTTATGAAGCTTTACTTGACAGTTTGAATTGTTGTTGGGAAAGTAGCGGATATGATAATAATCAGGAAGCTTATGTAAGTTATTTAAGAGCAGTAGATTTACTAAAAAATTTTTGGGATACTTATGGTAAATATCCGCCTAAAAAAATATCCACGGAACACAATTTTAAATCTACAATAGGACAGTATCCTTTTATCGGTATTATAGACAGAATTGATGAGTATGAAGACGGAACCAAAGAACTTGTAGATTATAAAACACATAGAATTATTTGGGAGCAAGAAAAAATAGATAACGATTTACAATTAAGTTTATATTGCTACGGATGTAAAGTTGCATTAGGTTTTATACCCGATAAAATTGCTATATATTTCTTATCTCATAATAAAAAAATATATACTACCAGAACACAAGAACAAATAGATAATGCAGTTAATCTTTCGGTAGAAGTTGCAAAAAAAATAAATAATAGAGAATTTACTCCAAATAAAGAAAAATGTCAGTTGTGTGATTTCAAATATTCCTGTAAATACAGCAAACTAAAAACAGAGGAGAATAATTTTAAAGTTACTCTTGCCGATTTGGTGAAACAGTAATCGTTATGGCAGTTTTAAATCAGGTTAATTGTGTTTTGGTAAAATATAAAAATAAATTTTATATTATTGTTTTATTTTGATTTAAACATATTGTCTTTTCCTAAAATATTATTCGGATCAAGAGAAAGTTTAAATTTTCTTAATTCTTCAATTCCGTCATTGCCCAGCATGGCAACAAGAAAGGGATGTTTTATTTTACCTATACCGTGTTCAGCGGTAACCGTTCCGCCAAGACTTACAGCCTTTTGTGCAATTTCAAGATATATTTTTCTACATTTTTCATATTCTTCTTTTGTAGAGGCAATAATGTTTGCATGTAAATGACTTTCTCCGATATGTCCAAAAGTTAAATTGAAGAGTTTATTTTCTGTAAACTTTTGTTCGCAAAAATAAATCATTTCATGTAGTTTATCGTGAGGAACGGCAACATCCGTTCCAACTTTAGGAATTTTATTTTTTTTTACTATTTCATTTACAACTTCAGGGATTTTATGTCTGAATATTCTAAATTCTTCCTGTTCTTTTGAATTTGATGCAAACCATACATTGTCAATATTTATTCCGTATTTTTCAATAAGAGCTATCCATTTTTCCATTAAAAAATCATAAGTTTGTTTTGTACAATCCTGCTCAAATAAAATTCCGGAATCTGCATTTTGCGGAATAACGGAATAATACGGTTTTATTAAATTTAGTGCATTTTTATCAAAATATTCTATAGACATTGCATTTATATCAACAATATTATTTTTTTTGTTTTTTTGTGACAATGTCCTGACTTCTTTTACAAAATCCCAAGATTTTTCTTTTTTATCAAAAAATATTATTCCGCCAAATAACATTTCAAAAGGTCTTATCAGTAAAAGTTCTGCAGAAACTATTACACCGAGAGTCCCTTCATGTCCTATAAAAATGTCAATTAAAT
>ONUQ01000065.1 GCA_900321055.1 uncultured Elusimicrobia bacterium | reverse complement strand
TTTCTGCATTATCAGAAGAGGTATTACAGCATGCAGTTGCAATGCTTCAGAATCATGGGCTGAAGTAATCCCGTAAACTTTTAACACTCCACAAAATCAAAACCTCTCATTCCATAAGGGCTGAGAGGTTTTTTATTGTGTGAAAGGATTTACGACCACTTATCACAACATTTACAAATGCTGAAGTAATTATATCCTAAGAGCCTTCCCCTGAATGAGCACGCTCCATAATATACCGAATATAACCATATGCAGGGCATTCACCCCGTAAGTAATAATTTCTTAAATTTTGTAAAGGTAATCTTTGAAAACGAGTTGAAATATGAGATTGTGCTTCTTCTGTTTTAAGTTTTTCATGTATATAATTATACAGTTCTGAAGTACGTTTCTCTTCCCAAAAGCGTTTATGCTCCTCATATTTTTTCGGATTCTCGTAACGTAAATTTCTACCAATTTTATCCATATTCTTTTTTGAGTATTCAAGAAGTGGATTTTCACAAGATCGAGTTAAAACAATCACTACAAAACTATTATCAAAATCATAAATTTCATCGTTTTTTAAAGTTTTTTTAAATTCCAGTATCTGATCTATGTCTGTAAAAGATTTTTCTTCTCCTGTAAAATAACGTAATGGCTTCCTTACCAACGGAAGCCCTTTCATTATTGGCCGTTTATCTACGATTCCACCTATATATACCGGATTAGGCAGAATGTTCTTTAATTTGGAATCATCGTAAAAAATCTTCTTCTTTTTAGCAATAAAGAAAAACAGGTTATCCAGAAATGTGTCCGGATGATTCTCAATAATTACCTTATTTTTTTCATTGCTTATTTTTAAATAAAAACCATAACGCATGTAGTCAGTATCTGAATAGTGACCAAATAGCTCATATAATATTGGATAAAGCACCATTTCCAAAAAGTTATCTTCCTCTTTTTCCCATAATTTCTCCAAAATTTGGAGATCTTCATTGGCAGCTTCTTCAATAATCTTTTTTAATAAAGCAGCCAGCTTTTCGCCTAAATCGCCTAAAAAATCTAATGACTCTATCTCGACTTTGAGTTCTTCATGGAATTCTTCATATATTTTCCCTTTTTGTTCATCTGACAGGTTATTTATAACATCAATAAAATAAGGATGGCTCACCAGATATGGAGTTATTTTTTGGGCAAATTTACTAATGCTTGCTTTGCGTTTAATGCAATAATCTTTGAAAGTCTGATTTTTAGACTCATAAGAACGCCATAAATACAGATATTTTATGTATTCTGCTATTTGCCAATAATCGGGAAAATCATTTTTTAAAGAAACTCCAAGATATTTGGAATACCTGGGAATATCATACTTCTCTTTTTTAGGGTCATCTAGAGACTTATTAATGTTATCTATATCCTTATTTAGGTTACTTATAATGTTATCTATATCCTTATTTAGGTTACTTATAATGTTATCTATAAGGCTGTCGTTAAAGTATCTAAGGTCTTTAAGGTCTTTGAAGTCAAGGGTAACCATAAGGCTATCTTCGGGGATAACCTCTGTAACCTTGAAGATGCTATCAATAACAGTTCTATATCCCTTTTTATCAAAGCGATCAGTAAGAGTATCAAGGATATCGTTAAACTTAATAGTAAAATAGCCATCTTTCTTATACGTATTATCAGTTAGTTTTGTAATAGTTATAGTTTTTTTTAGTTTTTTAAAGCTTTCACGGATTTCTTCATCGTTAACAAGGCTTTCCGTATCTTTAAGCTCTTTTTTTAACTCCTGAAGGTTTACTTTTAAATTTTCCAGGTCGTTTTTTAATGCTTGGAATTTATCCTTTATTTGTGGGTGTAGTTTATTGAGTTCAGCGCCACAGTTTCCTTTACTTTTATCATTACAAGATAAAGTCATTAACATGAATATTTTTTGATATGGCCACCCTTTAACTGGAGGTAATTTTCTAAACTCTGTGTCACCAATGGCTTTTTTGAGCTTTTTATAAAAATCACAAAACAACATGACAGTATCCCCTAATAAAAACAGTCCTTGTATAAATCTTACAGCTTTAAATAAAAATCGACAAACTCTACAGGACCAAAAGCTTATAAATGTCAAGCTTTTTTTGAGGGGAAATTGTTTCCTATACGACTCCCCCAAGGATTATAAAGATTTCTGAAGAAAAAAAAACGATAATGCTTATGTTTTCGGCTTGATTAGAGGAGTAAAAATCTATGCCCCTTAAACAACAAAATAGTCTTGCTGACGCTAGTGAAGAAGACGTTGATGTTATCACTGCCCAAAATGAGCAGGTAGTGATTTCCAGACGCTCCTTTACTGCTGACGGCTTGG
>ONUQ01000115.1 GCA_900321055.1 uncultured Elusimicrobia bacterium | reverse complement strand
CTATAAAAATGTCAATTAAATCGGCATTTTTATAATTGTAGTATCCTGCAGCATTTTTTATTTTAGGTAAATCATATTTTGGCAAATGTAAAGTTTTATTGCCTAAATTTGTCTGTAAAATAACAGTTCCGTTATCATCGGCAAAAGTTTGTCCTCTTTTAATATTTGCATAAGAACCGTCACTAAAAACAATTTCTATGGAATATATATAATTTCTTGTGGTTCCGTATTTAAAACCTCTGCCACCTGAAGCATCCGTTGAAATGTTACCGCCAATGGTTGCATTTTTTTCTGTAGGATCCGGTGCATACATCCATCCTTTTTCTAACACATAACTTTTTATTTGATTAACAATTGCTCCGCTTCCGACTTTTATTATAGCTTTATCTTTTGATACTTCTTCAATTATTCCTATAAAATTAAACTTTTCGGTAGACAATATTATTCCGCCATAAGCCAAACAACCGCCGGTAACACCCGTACATCCCGCAACAACAGTTACAGGAATTTTCTTATCGGAACAATCTTTTAATAAATTAGAAACTTCCTCAATAGTTTCGGGAATATATAGCTTTTCGGCCGTGGCACCTGTCATTCCTGAAGAATCTTCTAAATAATGTTTAAATGTGCTTTTATCCGTTTTTATAATCATTATGGCAGTATTATATCATTTTTTGTGATTTTTTTTTATATTTTGTATAATATGCAAGTGGTATATTTTTTAGTAAGTACTAATAATATTGAATGTTTTAATAACTAATGCAGGTTTGTTTTTATAGTTATAATTTATTTTGATATTTTTTGTATATAAATTTTTAATAAGAGAGAATTAAAATGTTTGATTATTTTTTTAAATTATTTGCAAATGATTTAGGTATAGATCTTGGAACGGCATCTGTTTTAGTATGGTGTAAAGGTCATGGAATTGTTTTAAATGAGCCATCTGTTGTTGCTTTTGATACTGAAACTAAATCTGTTTTAGCAATAGGTTCCGAAGCAAAAAAAATGTTGGGAAGAACTCCTGCAAATATAGTAGCTGTCAGACCTTTAAGAGATGGTGTTATTGCCGACTATGAATCTACTCAAAAAATGATAAAATATTTTATCCAAAAAGCTAACAAGTCAAGAAAAATATTACATCCTAAAGTAGTTATCGGAGTTCCTTCAGGAATAACGGATGTTCAAAAAGATGCAGTTAAAAGAGCTGCAGAACAAGCCGGAGCGAGAGAAGTTTATATAATAGAAGAACCGATGGCTGCAGCAATAGGAGCCGGAATTCAAACTCATGAACCTGAAGGAAATATTATTGTTGATATTGGTGGAGGAACAACTGATGTTGCTGTTATTTCTTTAGGCGGAATGGTAGTTTGCAAAGCAATAAATGTTGCCGGTGATAAATTAAATGAAGCAATAGTTCAATATTTTAAAAGAAAATATAATTTGCATATAGGAGAAAACACGGCAGAAAAAGTAAAAATTGAAATAGGTTCTGTTTTTCCTTTGGATGAAGAACTTAATATGGAAGTAAAAGGAAGAGATTTGGTTACAGGTTTACCCAAAACAATAACGGTAACCTCTGATGAGATAAGAACAGCTTTATCCGAACCTGTAAAATCTATAGTGGAAATAATAAAAGATACTCTTGCAGAAACTCCTGCCGAATTGGCTGCTGATTTGGTTGATAGAGGTATTGTACTTGCCGGTGGTGGAGCTATGTTGAGAGGACTTTCTGAACTTTTAAAACAAGAAACCGAACTTCCTATAAATATAGCCGATGATCCTTTAAATTGCGTAGTTAACGGGACAGGTATATATTTGGAAGAGTTAGACAATATAAAAAATGCACAGAAACGAATATAATATAAATTTGTATTTTTTAGGGATATGATAACAAACACAAATAAAACTGCCAATAGAGTTTTTATCGTCTTGTTGCTCATCTCGGTTACTTTAATATCATTAAGGCTTACTACAACGGTTCAAGTGATGAAGAGACTTGCTTATTCACTTATTGTTCCTAATGTAAAATTTTCTTCACATTTGTTTACTAAAACAGGAAAAGGTTTATCTATTGTTGCTAATATGATACAAATCTACCAGGAAAATATAGAATTAAAAAAAGAAAAACTTATGTTGGAACAACAATTGGTAGATTATAAAGTTGTTTTAGAAGAAAATACAAGATTAAGAAATTTGTTGGATATAAAACAAAATAAAAATTTCAAAGCTGTTTTTGCAAATGTTATAGTTAGAGACACTGCACAATGGTATCAGTTTGTAATAATAGATAAAGGTAGTGATGACGGAATAGAAAAAGGAGCTCCCGTTTTTGCAGTTCTATCTGATAAACAAATATGTGTATTTGGTAGGGTATTAGAAGCTTATTTTACTACATCAAAAGTTGCTTTAATAACCAATTCTTTTTTTTCTGTTTCCGTTCAGTTAGCAAAATCTAATATTGATTGTATATGTGATGGAGACAATGATAAATATTTAAAATTATCTTTTATTCCGCAATCCGTACAGTTACAGTTAAATGATGAGTTGGTTACAAGTAAGTTAAGTATTTTTGACAGGGGAATAAATGTTGGTAAAATAATAAGTTTTTCCAAAACAACTTCAGGAGAATATCAGGATGTTTTAGTTGAACCTTATTGTCAATCAGAGTCTGTTTATGAAGTTGGAGTTTTAATAAAGAACAAATGATAACTTTTATTATAAAAATAATAATATATTTAATTTTTATTGTCTTACAATTTGTTGTCCCCAAATATATGCCGTTTAATATTTGGGTAATATATCCTAACTTTATTTTAATGTTTATAATCTATACCTCTTTAAATAAAGGAATAATAAAAGGACAGATAATAGGTTTTATTTACGGCTTGACATGGGATATTTTATCTACGGATATTTTCGGAGTTAGGGCTTTAAGTTTTACCATTGCAGGATATTTATCCGGTTGTTTTAATAAGAAACTAAATAAAAAACAACCTATAATACAGATTGCTTTAATGACGATAGGTTTGGTTATTACTCACTTAATACTAAATGTTATGTATATGGTTACACCGTCAACAGACGATATATTTATTCAAGATTTTGAGTTGTCTTACTTAGTTTTTCCCAATATAGCAGTTAATTTAATTCTAACACCTATAATCTTTAAAATGTTTTCATTTATTGATGAAAGAATTCATGGATAAATACAAATTTTCATGTTGTTTAATCATACAATCAATTGAAAAAGTGTTATCAATACAGTTTTTTGCATTCTCTGATAATTTTTGTTTTAATTCTTTATCGTTAGTCAGCAATAATATCTTTTCCTGAATAGATTTTATGTCATAAGGAGTTATTAAAAATCCGTTAATACCGTTTTTTATTATTTCTCTTTGCCCGTCAACATCGTTTACAATAGGAACCAAACCACAACATAATGCTTCAATCGTTGATATTGGCAATCCTTCCCATAAAGATGTCATTACAAAAAAATCACTGGAGTTGAGTATATTAGCTATATCTCTTCTCCATCCGATAAGAAAAATGTTATTGGAAATATTAAAATCTTTTATCATTTGTTCAAAATTTTGTCTTAATATTCCGTCACCGACTATAACAAATTTAAATCTGTTATCCGATTTTGATAAATTATTTGCTAATCTTATAAAATCAGGTAAATTTTTTTGTGGTTTAAAAGGTCCGATTGTCGTAATTAAAATATCATCTTTATCTAATTTTAATTCTTGTTTTAAAGATGGAGTTTGACTAAAATTTTTAAAATTATTTATATCTACTCCTAATCTGATATAATGATATTGTTCTTTTTTACCGATATTATTTTTAAGCCCTTTTGTAATATTTTCAGTACTTACCGGAATAAGTACCGATGATAATCTTGCACAGAACTTTTCTAAAAAAATAAAAGTATTTTTCTTTATAAAAGATTGAGTATCGTTAAAACTAAATCCATGTATAGTATGAACAATGTTTTTTATTCCACATAATTTAGCTGCTACTCGCCCTAAAATTCCCGCTTTTGATGAATGGGTATGAACTATTACAGGTTTTTCTTCTTTTAATATTTTACAAATAGAAAACAATGCTTTTAAATCTTTTATAGGATTAATTTCTCTAACTAAATCTTTTACAAATATTACTCTGACTTTATCTTTAGTTTCTTTATCCAATATCCCGTCGCAACCGCAAATTAAAAACGGTTCAAATTTGGTTTTATCCAATTTTTCGCAAAGAGATATGGCTACTTTTTGTGCACCGCCCAATTCAAGTTTTGTAATTATTACAGCAATTTTTATTTTTTTCATTTTATTTTCTTTTCTTTTCTTTTATTT
>ONUQ01000070.1 GCA_900321055.1 uncultured Elusimicrobia bacterium | reverse complement strand
TACCGGCATTTGCATCGGAAAAAAGAGCAAGAGATAATAAAGAAAAGAATGAACAGGTAATGAAAAGCGGAAAAACAAGTACCGATGAAATGGGATTGCAGAGTTCTCAGGAAGCAATGAGGAGCGGTAGCGGTGAAGGTGTAGGGAAAATGAATTCCGTAGGGAACTTGAGTAAAGAGGAAATAGATAATATAATAGTGATAGATACAAAAAATGGAGTAATCATAGACAAAACAAAAGGAAACAAAATTGTAGCTGTATATAATGCGGAAAAAAAACAGGTTTTAGGGTATACAGGTCAAAAAGATATAGTATATTATCAGGCATTGGTAAATAGAAAACTCTTTTTGGAAAAAGGTGGTGACACACGGCAGAAAGAACAAAAACCGGAAGAAAGAACAAATGAAAAAACGAAAGATAGTGTAAATGAACCTGTAAAAACAGAAAAATCAGAAAAATCAGCCCAAGACATAGCAGAAGTAAAAGGGACGGTAATAGGAGAATATAAATCAACATCTCAAACCGGTCAAACATCTCAATCACAATCTCAAGAAACAGTACCTCAAACCTTATCTCAAGAACAGGCAAAAGATACAACTGAACAAACTAAGGACAAAGTAGTAGAAAAAATAAGTCAAAATACCGGAGTAAGTGAAGAAGAGGTAAAGAATAATTTAGATGAAGCATTAAAGGGCAAATCTCAAAAAGAACAAGAAAATATAATAGGGTTATTAAAAACATTTTTTGATAACGGCGGAGATATTGTTAATTGTGCGGTAGATACATTAGTTAAAGTTTTAGATATACACAGTAAAGGTGTTTTGGGTTTACAGGCATTGCTGGTAGAGATAAGTACGGGATTATTTGTTAAAAATAATGAAGATTTAATAAATTCAGGTCAAACACAATTAATGACAAGTATGTCAACAATGCAACAGGTAATGCAACAATACGGTGTTGATGCACAAGGGTATTCAACAAATATAGAAGATTTTGTAGCAAATATAAAGACCGGAGAAAATGCAGTAGTATGGGTAAATAAAGACCATTATATAACGGTAACAAAATTAGAAAACGGAAATTATAGTGTTGCGGATTCCAATGTAAATAATGGAAAAGCAGTAGAATATAGTGCAGAAGGATTAAAGAATGTATTAAGTGCTAAAGAAGGAGTAGATGTAAACGGAAATAAAGTAGGAGTAAGTTATAATGCACAGACTAAAGACGGTACAATAAAAGTATTATCTGCAAGTGAAGGCTTAAAACAGGCACAAGAAGAAGGAACCGTAAAGTCTATAAGTAAAGAAGAAATGGTTGAATTCAAGGGAGCAACCGTAAGAAGAAGCGATATTAAAGAGAAAATAAAATCTGTAGAGAACATGAGTAAAAGGGAAATAGATAATATAATATGGATAGATACAAAAAATGGAGTAATCTATGACAGAACAAAAGGAAACAAAATTGTAGCTTATTATGATGCGGAAAAAAAACAGGTTAGAGGTCAAAGAGGTCAAGAAGATATTATAGCATATTATCAGGCATTGGTAAATAGAAAACTCTTTTTAGAAAAAGGTTATAAGGCACCACAACCGATAGGCAACAGAAGCTCTGATAACACAATCACTGACAAGAAAGACAAAAATAAAACTATATCTTTTGAAAATGACCGTGCTACCATAACGGACTCAAAAACCGGAGAAACAAAGGAGATTGTGTTTGATAAGAAATTATCCAGAGAAGAATTGGAAAAACAAAAAGAATTTATTTCTAAGTATGGAATATCTGCATGGGAAGAATATATTAGAGCAGAAGGTTTACTAAAACAAGAAACATTATTAGATAAAGACGGACAAAAAATATATGTGGCAACTAAAGCCGGTTACGATGCCGATAGTCATACGATAGCAATGAGATATAATTTTTATCAATCATATACCGATGATATAGATTTCGTAAATGCACAGAGTGTAAAACTTGTAGTTCAAAGTTTTAAAAAAGATGATAACGGTTTACTAAGAAAAGAAATTTCTATGGTATATTCCGTAGCTACAAATGCAAGAACACAAGAATATGAACTTGTAAACGGAATAAAAGTGAAGATGGCAATAAGCAATTTAGACAGAATCGTAGAAAAGGGAAAATATGTTGAAAAGAACAGTAAAGGAGAAAAACTGGATCATCCTTATCAGGAATATAGAATTATAGATTATTCTAATCCTAATAATGCAAATAACGGTATTCCGACAGCTTTGGAATTAGTACAGGTAAGAAAGGACGGACACAAATTTTTTTCAAGACTTGAATTAGCAAATTCTGCCGTAAATTCTAATAAAAAAGATAGTTCAAAAGAAAGTTCAAAAGCAAAATCAACATCACCGGAGAGTAAAAAAGATGATAAGTCCGATAAAGATACGGACGAAGACGATGTGACAAAAGAATATAAACAGATGTTAGAAAAGACATCAAAATTAAAAGTAAAAGATTATGATGAACTTTATGAAGGTTATAAGTATGTTGATCAGTCTTACATTATCGAATTTGTTTCTTATTCTACACAAACAACACTGTATACAAGAACTTGCGGAATAGGAAATTGGAACATTACTGTAAATGCGGAGGGTATCGGCAGTGATTGGAGAAATTTAAAAGTTTTGCCTAGCGGTTCAAAAATAAGTGTTCAATGTAAAGGTGTAGATATAAGCGGTAAAACTGTTATGTATATGGCTTCCGGAGAACTTAATGCAGATTCCGCTTGGGAAGATATACCCAAAAACCTGAAAGTGGAGCCGGGAAATATTGTTGTTTGCGGTTATACAAAAAATGCTGAGGGTAAAATCGTATATGATCCGTTTTATAGAGTGAGCGGGGAATATGATGAAAAAAAAGGATTTTATGGTGCGGATTTAGGGGAATATAGTGATTACTATGGAACCGTGAAAACCGAAAATGGTGAATCTGTACAAGTATACAATGTAAAAAGAACTAAAGATGGAAAATATGTTGCACAAGAAAATAAAGAAGATGTTTATGCATCTACTTATTAT
>ONUQ01000164.1 GCA_900321055.1 uncultured Elusimicrobia bacterium | reverse complement strand
GCCCGTAATTCCCGGCATGGGATAACCATAACTTAACTGATATTTATCATTATTTGTTAAGTTGTTTCCTTTAGCCCATAAAGAAACATATTTATTAATTTGATAATCTGCTCTGACATTAACCAAACAGTAATCATCCAAAAAATCACGATATTCTCCGGTATTATAGTTAGTATCGTTTACATAAATTCTTGCTACATAAGAAATATTTGCCGTTATCTTCAAAGGTTTAACGGGTTTTACGGTTATTGAATAGTTTAAATTATGCATAGGAATATAAGGAATATCCGTTTTGTTTTTCATATCTTCAGATCTCGTGTAAGTATAATTTAATTTATGTTTCACTTCTTTATACATATTATATTTTAAACCAATTTCATAACCGTATTGCTTTGCTTTATCAATATTTCCTACCCAACTGGTAGAAATTAAATTTTTGGAATCTATATAAAAACCTGTTATCATGCCCGTAAATTTACCTTGAGAATATTCCAGTCCTAAATCATAAGACCAACCTTGTTCGGGTTTTAAATCCGGGTTTCCCCACTTAGGCCAATACAATTCATTAAATGTAGGAGCTCTAAAAACTTTGCTTGCATTTCCCGAAAGTTTTATTTTATCCGCTAATTTATAAATTGCGGAAAGAGCAGGTGTAAAAACATTTTCGGTATCACTGTTTAAATCTCCTCTAATAACGGGTATTAATGTTAAATTTCCAATATTAAAAATTGACTGTAAATAAGCTGAGGAAGTTTCTCTCTTTTTATTAATGCTTTCTATCTTTGTATCAAAATCTTTTTTCTTGAATTCGGTTTTATCCCATTCTAAACCTAAAGTTATCATTCCCTTATAAGAAACAGATCCTTTTGTTCCAGTATTTGCAGTATTAAAATTTGCAGGCATAAAATCATAAACCTTACTTGTATTATTTGCATTATATCCCGAAACTTGAATTTTAAAATCTTTTATTTGTGTATTATAATCAAGTTTTAGGTAATTATTATCTTCAAACTGTTTATCCTTTACGGGATAAGGAGCTCCCGTTTGACCGGGATTGGCAATATCCGCATTATATGCCTGTCCGGATAATATTATTTCAGAATTTTCAGTCAAATTGATACCCAGTTTACCAAAAATATTTTTTGAATTATAAAAAGAATTTGGTCTATACCCGTCTGAAGATAATAACGAAGGTGCTATCAATACGGATACATTTTCATTTGCATAGGCCCCCGTTATACCTGCATTTAAAGTATTAAATGTTCCATAAGAAAAATAAGGATTAAAATTTGCCGTTAAAGGTGTAGCTTTTTTTGTTATAATATTTATCACACCTCCGAAAGCTCCCGTTCCATAAATAGCAGCACCCGAGCCTCTTATGATTTCAACTCTTTCTATCATATTTACCGGAATTGAATTAAAATCGGATGTCCCGTTTGTTATGAAATTTACTTTTCTACCATCAATCAAAACCAATGTTTGATTGGATTTTGCTCCTCTCATAGACACAGATTGTGATTGTCCTAAAGCCCCATAACTTTTATAAGAAATACCAAGTTCTCCCTGAACAACATCACCAAGTGTTTTTGCACTTTTTTCTTTAATTTCTTTATCCGTAATAACCGTTAAATTTGTAGTTAAGTCACTTAACGGTTCTGCTTTTTTTGTTAAAGATAGAAATAAAACATTATCCTCTTTTTTTTCTTCTTCATAATCTGCCGTAAATCCTGTTTGAGCAAATATAAATATTGATAAACTTAATACTGCCAATAAACTTATATTTTTTTTCATTTCCTTTTATTTTCTCCTAAAAAAATACTTTTTTAAATATTCCAAATTTTTATGTATGCAATATTCAATACAACACAAAAAAGATATAAAGCAATTTTTATTATTAAAAATTACTTTTTCCCATAATCTTTTTTATTCTTTCCAATTTCAAATTTTCTACGGTATTTATCCGTCAACAATGAATGATTTTTGCATAAAAACCTCCCGGGGTTAAGATTAACGATCGGTCTCCTGACTTAGAGCTATTACCGCAAAATGCTTCCTTCCCGATTTTTTTGTAAATCAGTGAAAACATTTTAATAAAAA
The DNA here is from genome assembly GCA_900321055.1 of uncultured Elusimicrobia bacterium. Classification (GTDB taxonomy): domain Bacteria; phylum Elusimicrobiota; class Endomicrobiia; order Endomicrobiales; family Endomicrobiaceae; genus Ruminimicrobiellum; species Ruminimicrobiellum tauri. The sequence continues at coordinate 4,445 of ONUQ01000164.1, read as the reverse complement.
ACCGCTCATCACAGTAGCCGGACTGTAGCCGATTCTCACGGCTTTCCCGTACATCGTTAAATTTTATTTATGTATTTTTTCACGGAATGGCATTATACCATATTTACAATTTTTTTTATATTTTGTTGCCACAATTACTTACATACTTTGATTATATATTAATTTTTATATTCGGATGCTTTTATGTAACAAAATTTAATTTCAGTAATTGTTTTAGCTTGTACTAAAAACAAACATACAAAACTAACTGAAATTTTTTGATTTTTTATCCGTATAAGACATTATTTTAAACATAGATTTATCAGTAATATTTTTATTACCTCTTTTTTAATTTTTTTATTAATAAAAAAATATTATCATCTTTGATAATATTAAATTTAACTTCTTTTATAACTTCTTTATCAAAAGCTCTTATTTTAAATACAGCTACATATTCTCCTTCTTTTAATTCTGTTTTAGGAAACAATATTTCGGAAAAATTTCTTTTTTCTCCACAATAAGTCGGAACTGTTTCCTGTATATAAACAGTCTTTAATAATTTCTTTTTATCTCCCGAATATATTTCTATATTACCGCAATGCCTTATATGAACATTGCCTTTGTTTTCTAAAACTAATTTATAATATACTTTATTTTCTGATGTATGTATACTTAACGAATCAATACAATAATCAACATTTTCCGTTCCGTTTACCGTTACATATACAGGAACAACTATTTTTACGGTTACCATTTGATTTTTTTCTTGTGCTACGAAAAATGATATTCTTGCAGATAACGAGCCTTTAAATTTTTTGTTTATATCGGCAGTATACGGTATTTCTACCGTTTTCCCTGCTTTAATAAAATATTTATATTCTTTAAATTTTAACCAGTCTTTTACATCCGCTTTCCCGTTACCTGAAAAAGTTTTACCTTGTTCAGCCTGTATAATAATATTTATATCTCTATCATAAGTATTTCTTAGCAAATATTTACCTTTATATACAGAACCTGCTTCACATTTTATATTTGTTACGGTAGGATCTACGGATAAACCGGCATAAGATAAACCAAAACAAAATAAAAAAATAATGAGTAATAAAATTTTTTTCATATTAAAAATCCTTCTAATGTTGATTTATAACTTGAAACAAAAACAATTATTAAAAAATCTTAAATACAACACATGATTATTTTTAATATTTTTTCAGTAAATTTTTTTGTTTAAAATATAAAAAATATTTTTTATTTTTAACTAAAACAAATTTTTTTGTATTAAATCTTTAACCTGTTGAGTAACATTTCTTTTCGGTAAAGAAAACACGGTTTTAATTATTAAGTCTTGAGTTAATTCTTTTGCTTTTAAAAATTTAGTGTACCTGTTTGTATTTTGTAAATTCAATCCGCTAATGTCGGTTGAATCGGTAAACACCGCAAAAGTTTGAATAAAAGGTCTATAAAATTCATCTCTTTCATTAAAATTATTTTCTTTTAATATCTTTTCCATTTTTTTACTTACTTGTTTAAATTGATTATCGGTTTGTTCAAAAAGATTTCTTCTTTTTTCAGACAACAGTTCTTTACCGTCAATAATTATTTTTGTATCTTCATTTGCACTACCTACTAATTTAGCATTCGGAAAATATTTTGTTTCAAATATTAAAACACTAAAAGGAAGCGGTGCTTTTGTAAAAGCAATAATATCTATCTCTTGCCCAAAAATCACAACATTTTTTTTAGAAGATGAAATTACTTTATTGAATTGTGAAATTTTATTAAATATTTCTTCTTCAAACATTCTCCCTGCCCCATTTTGAGATTGCTGTTTGTTATCTAATATAGAACTTAAAATATTGTTTTGTGATTGTAAAACCTGAACTGTTTTATTTAATTCACTTTCATGACTGTTTAAAGCTTTTCTTACTTTAACAATAAGTTCGGTTTCAGTAACCGGTTTTGACATAAAATCAAAAATCAAATCTCCGGCAACTTCCGTTACGGACTCTCCATAAGTTTTTTCCATTGCAGATAACAAAATGACTTGCAATGACGGTGCGGTTTGTTTTATAAAAGGTAAAACATCTATTCCTGTTTCGCCTACACCAAAATGAATATCCAATATCAACAAATTTAATAAATTCGGATTATTAAGTAAAAACTTTTTCAGTTCAAGTGTTGACGAAAATTGTTTTATTTCCACATTATCAAAATGTTTAAGAATAGTTCTTTCCAACGAGTTTCTTATACTTGAATCATCATCTGTTAAAGCTATAATTTTTTTATTCATTTTTGCTCCTCTCTAAATTTTATGTATAGGAATTAAAATATTAGTTTGTAATCCTTTAACATTATTTTTCGTTGTAATATTTGTAGCGGTTATTTTACCGTTTAATATTGATATAAAGTAAGCCGTATGAATAGTGCCCTCTCCCAACCTTTTACCTTTAGAACTTTGAATTTGTTCTTTATAAATTTGTTCCAACTTTTCTTCGTCCAAACCGCCGGCATTATCTTTAATTGATATTATCAGTTTCTTTAAATCTAAAGATATTTTTAAACTAACATCCAACTGTGCCGTAAAACTATCGTCCAACAATAGTTTTTGTAATGCAAATATTGAATTATCTAAAACATTATTTATGGCAACAAACATAAGTCTGTTTGAATAACAATAAAACTTATCGGGATTCTTATTAAATTCATTAAATGAAATTTTTATATACGGTGCCAATTTTGAATTATAGAATTCTATTTGATTTTTCATTTGAGTTTGGATATATGTTATAGTATATTTATAAAGATTACCGGTACTTAATTCTTCAATATGTTCTCTTGTATTTTTTTGATTTTCTAAAATTGCATCCTTATACGGCTTTACTATTTTTTCATAAACTTCACCTAATAAATCGTTAAATCCGACTTTAGTTTTTTCAAGTTCATTTATTAAATCATGTCGGCTGCTTCTAAGCAGTGCAACTGTATCCGTAGACCAATTAAGTTCTAATGCCTGAAGTTTTTGACGTTGTGTATCAAAAGAATCCGAAATTTCCGTAACGGTTTGTTTCTTTATAAGTTCGTTTTCCAAAGTTATATTTCTGGTCATATTATTATTATATTTATCTATTAATATAAAAGTTAAAATTAGGATTATCAGCCACAAAAAATTACTTGTCTCTGCAGGAGTTAAAGACCTTGCCTGATAATATCTTATAGGAGTAATTCCCGTTAAATGAATTATTATTGTTATATAAAGATAAACAACTATTAGCGATATTACAAACAAAGTTAATATAAATTTTGTTATATCGGAATCAAATTCTTTTTTATTTAATATTGTTCTTTTTAAATAATTAAAATCAAGTTCTATTTTTTTTACGGACAAAATACTTTTAAAAAATAAAAGTAACAATATTATTATTAAAGGAATAGAAATCATTTCTAAAAAAATAAATCCTTGTAAAGAATTTACGGCAATATCCGTTATTACCCTTTTTAGTATTGTATTTGATACGGATCTTACCGTGCAAATATAAGCATATCCTGCAAAAATAAAAACAATAAATTCTACACAAGAAATATTTGATAAACAGATATTAAACCAAGAAATATTGTTCTTTTGAACTTCATATTCATAATGCTGTGTAAACATTATGGTATTATATTTTAATATTGTCATAGATATTATAGAACCGATAAATACCGTAATTATTATGTTCGGAACTTCTATAAAAGTTTCTGCAATATAATTTGTTAATATATAAAAAAAATTAGAATTATCTATAAAAAACATATTCCTAAAAAGTTCCGTAAAATAAATTGAATAAGGTTGTTTGAAAACCGTATCTTGAAATATAACATTTTTTATTATTGAAGACGGAATAGAAATTATAAGTCCGGTAGCTATTGAAGCAAACAACATAAACTTATAGGAAATAAAAAAAGTTTGTTTTAAAGAATTTTTGTTTTTACTTTTAGTATTGAAAATTGTCAAATATCCGGATTCGGCAAGCCATCCCCACACGATAGCCCCTGTCATATTTATAACGGCAAAATATATAAAATGAGAAGATGTTATATGTGATAAAACTATAGGTGTGGCAATAGCAACAATTAAAGCCCATGCCGTACCCAATGTTGTTGCTATAACAAAAGTTCCTACCATATCAAAAGTTAAAAATCTATAACTGTTTTCATAAGCAAAACTATGTCCTGCCCAATTTAATAATATTGCAAAACAAGCTATAAGAATATGATATCTTTTCTCGTAACAAGAATCTGCTAATATGGAAAAGACATTTTTAATATTCTTCCTAATATGATAAAAATAAAGATAAAATTTTTCAATCATAATTTTGTGTATAAAAATTAACCTATAACTGCTATTAACTGTTAGTTTTTAGTAATTAAATATAATTAAACATTAGCAACTTATTTTTCAAACAAACTCTTTATATAAATTTTTT
>ONUQ01000186.1 GCA_900321055.1 uncultured Elusimicrobia bacterium | reverse complement strand
TTTTCGCTTTTTTATTATAAATATCAATAACAATATTTTTATACATTTTTGTTAATTCTTCAATAACGGCTTTATATCTTATAAAATCACCTGTTCCGCCATAACAAATAAAAGCTACATAAATTTTTTTATTGTTTCTTGTAGCAGATATTTTTAGTATTTGAAATATATTTCTAAAAAAATCTCTTATTGTATCTGATATTTCTCTATAAGATTTTGGTTTTAGTATATCTTTTTCTCTATACTTAAAATTGCTTTCACCGCTAATGACTTTATTATACTGATTGTTTTTAGGATATAAATATATGCTCATTCTTGGTCCTCAATAAATTGCATACTAAAATATACTTTTTAATCATCAATTATTGTTTTAAATGTTTACCGTTACAACAATATCATAAATTTAAAATAATATTGAAAATAAAACAGTTATTTAAAATAAAATATTCTTAAAATATTTCTTAAAATTCTCATCATTTTTGGGAATAAATAAAAGTTATGCTTTAAAGCATAACAAAACAATGTATACTTTATTTTTATTATTTTGCTGTCACAATTGTTTAAAATATTTTCTAAATCAAAAAATTTAAAATAATCATCTTTTATTAATAGAAAAATTTCTTTTACAGCCTTTATGGAACAACCTGAAAGCCTGCCGCAATTCCAGTTATCATAATATCCAAACAAAATATCAATAACGGCAATATCTGTTAATTTTATTATATCTTCCTTATTTTGTTTTCTGTTAATTAAATCTTCTTTTAATGTTTTAAAATTTTTTAATATACTTTTAACCCAAATGTCATCTTTCTTAGATAAACAATTTGAAATTCCTTTTCTATAATAATAGTTAACGGTTTCATCAATTACAATATTGTTAGTATATAATAAATTTAGTGCCGTAAAAGCAAAATCTTCTGCATTTCTTTCTTTATAAAAATAAATTTCATTATCTTTCAGTAATTGTTTTCGTATCAATCTTCCCCATGCAACGACATGTCCTCTATAAAATTTTGAAAAAAAGAAAGGTCTGTTTTTTTCATCTATTGATATATGTTTTATAAAACAATTGTCTGCTTTTTCTTTACAAAATTCTTTTAAAACATTACAGTTTCTTTTGTGATTATCCGAATAATATGTATAAATTCCGCCAAATACAAGATCAGCTTTATATTTTAGGGCATCCGTATACAATACTTCACAAAATTTACTGTCAATAAAATCGTCAGAATCAACAAAAAGTATATATTCTCCCATTGCAACAGATAACCCGTTATTTTTGGATTTGGCTACTCCAATATTTTTTTGTGATATTATCTTTATTCTATTATCTTTATTTGCATATTCTTGCAGTATGGATAATGATTTATCGGTAGAACCGTCGTTTACACAGATACATTCAAAATCTTTAAATGTTTGATTTATAATACTATCCAAACATTGTCTTAAATATTTTTCTGCACTATATACCGGGATTATTATACTAATTGAAATATTGTCATTCATGCTATATTTATTGTCATCCTTTAAAATTGTTTACTGCTTCAACTATTCTTTTTATTTCTTTTTTTGTCATGGTAGGACTTATAGGTAAAGATATTACTTCGTTATGAATCATTTCCGTTATCGGAAACGATAAATTGTTATATTCTTTATATGCTATTTGTTTATGTGGTGCTATAGGATAATGAATTACAATTTGTATATTGTTTTTATTTAAATATTCGTTTAATTTATCTCTTTGTTTGCAACGAATTACAAATACATGCCAAACATGAGATTTTTCATTATATGTTTTTGGCAAAACTATTTTAGAATTTTGAATATTTTCTCTGTAATATTGTGCAATTTTTCTTCTTTTTTCATTATCTTTATCCAAATATTTTAACTTTACATCCAGTATTCCTGCCTGAATTTCATCCAGTCTGGAATTGATACCTTTATATATATTATGATATTTGTAATCAGAACCGTAATTTGCAATAGCTCTGATTTTTTTTGCCAATGCATCATCATTTGTAGTAACACAACCGCCATCACCAAAACAACCTAAATTTTTTCCGGGATAAAAAGAAAAACCGCCGGCATCACCGAGATTTCCTGTTCTTTTATTGTTGTATATTGCTCCATGTGCTTGAGCACAATCTTCTATTATTTTTAATTTGTATTTTTTTGCTATTTTCCAAATTTTATTCATTTGAACAGCCTGGCCATACAAATGAACTACCATAATAGCTTTTGTTTTTTTTGTTATTTTATGTTCTATTAAATTTGGATTTATATTATATGTATTTATATCAGGTTCTACTAAAACGGGAGTACATCCATTTTGTGATATTGCAAGAATTGTCGCAATATATGTGTTTGCGGGGACAATTATTTCATCACCTTTACCAAACCCATATCCGCGAATAATTAAATTTAAAGCATCAAGTCCGTTTGCACATCCGATACAATGTTTTACATCACAAAACTTAGCAAAATGCTTTTCAAATATCTTATTTTGTTCGCCTAATATATACCACCCGGAATCAAGGACATGCCTGATTCTTTTATCTGTTTCTTTTCTAAATCTGTTATTTATTTTGTATAAGTCTAAAAATTTAATCATAATGTTTATATTTTATTTTTTTTTTGTTTTTATAAATATTTTAAAACCGAAAATATTAATTACTTTTGTTTTGTTTTTGTCCTTATCGTATTTATTTGTTATAGAAATACAACTTTCTATTGCTTTTTTTAGCAGAAATATAGTTCTGTTTAGGTTATATTTTACTAAAAAAGAGTTATAGAACGGAGACATTCTTGCATATTTCCACCAATAATCATCCAGCTCTGTATTTGTAAGCCAAGGTTTTCCTTTTACATTTGCATAATGAATAATTACAGGATTATTTTCAGCATCTTGTAAATTAAATTCACCATAAATATTTTTTAGAAACTCATAAGTCCAACTTTTATTATTATTAAACGGTAAATATTTAACCATTAAATTATATTTTATAGGTATATGTTTTATTTTACTGTAACAAACTATATTTAAAACATCTTGATCCATTGAAGGATAAATATTTTTAGAATATTTATAAAATTTATCCGGTATATTGTTTTCACGGATCAATTTAAGATTAAAAACCAAAGAATTTGCATTTATATATTGTGATAAATCATTCAATCCTATGGATTTATAATATTTATCATCTGTTCCGTCCATATATGTAGCTGCTTTTACTCCGGCAACATAATTATCATCCAAATCAGTATTAAATAAGTCGGATAAGTCTTCTAAAACTATTATATCAGGATCTAAATACAATGCTTTATCATATTGCTGAAAAATATCCGCTATTTTTAAATAGTAATATGTCGGTGACGGCAAAATTCTTTTTTTATCTGAAGAATTATTAAACAGATTTCCGACTACTATATAGTTTATTTTTATATTTTGGTATTTTTCTTGTAACTTTTTAAATTCATTTAATATATTTTTATCATATAATTTCGGACACATTATATGTATATCATATATTGTCTCATTTTTTTTATGTATCAACATTGATAATATTGCAACATACAGATACTTGACATAATTACTGTCAGATGCGAATAATATAGGTATTACTTGTTTATTCATAATTAAAATAGTGTTCCTTATTTTTTATCAGATACTAAATCCAAGAAAGTTTTATAATCTCGTATATATTCTTTTTCGTCATACAATTCATTTGATAATACCATTAAAACAGCATTATGTGAAAATTCAAACATTTCTTTCCAAACCATTTTGTTTAAATACAAAGCTTCCATCGGATTATTCAATAATACTTCCGCTTTTTCAAAGCCCGTATCAATTCTTACTCTGCAAGAACCGGAAATGACAACAAGTAAAAATTCGGAATGTTTGTTTGCATGTACTCCTCGCAAAGTATCACTTTTTTTTGTATCAAAAATATAAAAACATCTCTTTACATCAAACGGACAATTTACATTTTTTTGAAATGCTATCAAACTGCCTCTTGGTTCACAAAAAGCATTTAATTTTACAATTTCATACTTTTTTTCCATATCTCCACCTTATTTATATTGTACAACACTAATTATATAACATAATATTTCCATTTTCAATAAAAAAATGATAAAATCAGCAGGATATAAATTATGTTTTTTAGTTGTATTTAAGGGGTATTTATGAAATTAATGATAGCAATTCCTGTATATAATAGGGCAAAGTATGTAGATATAGTTGCAAAGTCGTTAAGCGAATGTAAATTAATAGAACAAGCTGATGTAAGAGTATATGATGATTGTTCATCCGAGTTTGATATTAGTTATTTAGAAGAAAAGTTTAAATCTGTTAATGCAAAAATAAAAAGAAGAAGTACCCGTAGTCCTTGTACGGAAAATAATGCATTTGAAATGATGACCGAGTTTAAAATGTCAGATAATGATGTTTTGTTAATTTGTGATTCTGATTTACTTTTAAGACCTGATGCATTAGAGTTCTTGCATAATAAT
>ONUQ01000078.1 GCA_900321055.1 uncultured Elusimicrobia bacterium | reverse complement strand
GTAGGACTTGAACCTACGACCATTCGATTATGAGTCGAGTGCTCTAACCAACTGAGCTACAGGCCCTCTTAATAAAGCAACACTGTGTATTATACTTAAAACTTTTCTATAAGTCAATACCCTGTTGTAAATTTCAATATTTTTTTTGAACTTTTGCATATCCTAATAAATTAGCAAATTAAGAATGTGTCAAAATCAAAAGTATATGCTGTTCTATATTTATATTAAACGAACTATTTGATTATATTTTATCTTTATTTTTTATTTAAGTTATGTTTAATTGTATAATTTTTAAATAAATTTATTGAAGTAAAAAGGAATAATGCAATTGTTATCATTAAATATCTGCTAAATGTTATTAATCCAAAAATGTTTAAAACAGTATTTATTAAAATGATAAAAGAGACTATTGCAAAACTTTTATTTATATATTTTGCATAACCATTGTTTACGATTATTTTATGAGCTTTTATTCCCATTGGAAATCCTATCATACCGCCAATAGCTATAACTAACGACATTATTATTATAGACCAATCTGTTTTACCGTTGGCAAATGTATAATACATTCCACCGGTAAATGTCGTTATTAACAAAAGTATTCGTATTGACTTGGCTGTTATTGTTTCAGGAACTTTAAAAAGATTTGCAAGAGCAGGTCTAAAGAATACTGCTCCGCCTACTCCCATAACCGAACTGAAAACACCAACTATCATTCCTATAAAAAAAGCTATAATTGATTGTTTATTTGATATCATAGGGATTTTTGTTTCATAATCTGTTGTTTTTCCAAACAAAACAATGATTCCTAATATAATCATAAAAATACAAAATATTATTAAAAGAGCTGTTGTTCCAAACTTTTCATAAAAAATTTTATTTACATATTTTCCGCTAAAAGCTAAAAGAAAAGCTCCAACTCCTAAAGGAATTACTAATTTTGTAGCAACAGAATGTTTGTTCCATTCTAAACTTTTTATATCCTTTATTGTTGTCATAAGAATTGAAGGAACCATTTGTAATAAACCGACACCGACAGCTTCATTTGGAGTAAAGCCAAAAATTAACATTGTTGGCACTACCAGCCAACCGCAACCTACACTCCAATATCCGCCTGAAAACATACCAATAAAACCAATCAACGGTAACAAAAAATATATATACATTTTATATTTGAGCCTTCTTTTTATTAAAACAGTTTATTTTAAAACGATAAATTAAAGTTTGAGTTTATGAAGAAAGAATCTAAAAAATTTAGTCCGTAACAAACATCATATTGCTGTTTTTTTAAACTATATGTTATTTTATCAATAATTTCTATGTTTTGTTGCAAATCTATACCGTTTAAATCTTTTTCTTTCGTAACTAATGTAAATTTTGTTGAAGGATATTTTTGTTTTAATTCATTTATCTTATTAATGCAAATTTTTATATTGTTTTTATTCTTAATAAGAATTTTTGGCTGTGGATGATGTAGTAAATATTCATCTATATTTTTAGACCAATAATACTTATTTGCAAAATCACTCAGTTTATTTAGTTCTTTTTCTACAATTAATGCTTTTTCTTCCAAATTATCATCAATGTCTATTTTTATAGGACTGCCATACACGGCAACTGTTTTTGAAAAAGGTAACGGAACTTTAAATTTATCCCAAGATTTATTGAAAGTTAACGAATTTTTTGATATTGCCGATATAGGAATTAATCTTATTCCTATTCGTTGAGAAACCAATAATAATCCTGATTTTACCTTATGAACAGGACCTTTGGGACCATCAACGGTAAAAGCAATAAAATGTCCTTTTTTTGCATATCTTAAAGTTTCAATTAAAGCTCGTTGAGCTCTGTGTGAAGTAGAACCTCTAACGGCAATATATCCGAAATCTTTCAATACACCTGCTTGAATTTCGCCGTCTTTTGACATACTGCACATAGCAACAATACTTTTCCCTGAATTCAAACATAACGGTAAAATTTGTTCACCATGCCAAAGTGCAAAAACACTTTGTTCATCAAATCTTCCTACTAAATCTATATCTCTTACTCTTAATGTAGCTTTAGTGAAAGCAATGTAATAATATGCTATTTTTGATAATATTTTTCTAAAATCTAAATTAAACATTTTATCTAAAAAACAATAGAAATATATTCTTCTAACATCTAATATACTATAAAAGAAGGATATAGACAATCTCTACAAAAAATAAAAATCTGATGTATATAGCTTGTGCCAACTTTTTTATTACTTTTTAAGTGTTATAAAAAGTTCCGGAATATCCATTGTTTGGTATTGTATGCCGGCTTCATCAAACAAAACTTTAAACGATTCATCAGGATATTGAACACACATAACAACCCTTTTAATTTTTGCATTTACTATCATTTTTGCACATAATATACATGGTGAATGTGTACAATATAATGTTCCGTCATTTATATTAATGCCGTGAGTTCCTGCTTGAATTATTGCATTTTGTTCTGCATGTATAGCCCTACAAATTTCATGTCTGGTTCCGGAAGGTATATTTAATTCATTTCTCAAACAACCAAGAGTTAAACAATCTTTTATTCCTGATGCTGCACCGTTATATCCTGTTGTAAGAATTCTCTTATCTCTAACAATAACCGCACCAACATGATGCCGTTCACATGTTGATCTTTCGGCAACAAGCCATGCAAGTTTCATAAAATATTGATCCCAACTCGGTCTGATTGTTATTTCTTTTTCTTTCATAATTTTAAATTAAACAAAAATTGTTGTACTGTTGTCAATAAACAGATATAAAACAAATACTAATTAAGTGTTTTATATATCTTAAATTTTGTGCAAATAAATACATAAAAAATATAAATTGTAACTGTTATTGGCAGAAACAAAAAAATTATGTAAATATTTTGACAAATCTTTTATAATCAAAAATAAACTATCCAAATATATATTGTGCTTATAACTATTACCATAACCGTAGCCGGAACGGAAAATTTACAATATCTTGCCCATGTTATAGGATGACCTGACTTTGCGGAAACTGAAGTTCCAACAACATTTGCACTTGCTCCTATAGGTGTCGCACTTCCTCCAATATCTGTTCCGATAGATAAAGCCCAAGCCATTGTTGCAAGAGGTATTCCACTGGTTGCCTCAAGAGATTGTATTACGGGAATCATTGTTGCGGCAAAAGGAATATTATCAACAAATGCTGAAGCTATAGCACTTACCCAAATAATAATTGCAATTAAAATGTATGGGTTTCCAAAAGAAATTTTTTCAATAATCTGTGCTATAAGTTCTAAAACTCCTGTTTGTTCAAGCCCGCCAACAACAATAAAAAGTCCCACAAAAAATAATAATGTTTTATAGTCAACTTTTTTTAATATTTCCATAAAATGCTTCCTGTTGGTGGCTAGTGTAATAACAGCAATGAACATCCCTATTGTTGCCACGGATAAATGTGTAGAAGCATGAGTAATCAAAAGTATAATTGCTGTTGCAAATACCATACAACTGATAATAAATCCTTTTTTATCCGTAATTGCTGTTTGGGGGGATGGAAATTTAGAGGTATCAATAATTTTTTCTTTTTGAGAATATTCTTTTCTACATATGAGATAAAAATATACAAGAGTAAATATTAAGGCTATTAAAGCTATTATTCCCGTATTACATAAAAAATCCATAAAAGTGTATCCCAGTTTTGAACCGATAATTATATTCGGAGGATCTCCACACATTGTAGAAGAACCGCCTAAATTTGCACAAAAGATTTCTGCAAGAATCATAGATACAGGATTAAACTTTAAAAGTATAGAAAGTTCTATTGTTACGGCTACCAAAAATAAAATAACCGTTATTGAATCTATAAACATTGATAATACTGCAGATAATACCATAAATGCAATAAATATAGGAATGATTTTATATTTAACGGTCTTTGCAAGTTGCATACATAACCATCTGAAAAAACCAACCCTTGCCATACCTTCTACCATTATCATCATTCCAAAAATAAAAAATATTGTTGCCCAGTCTATACCTTTTGAGCTTAAATGTGCTCCTTTTGAATACCAAAAGCCTAATGAAAAAATAGTGCTTACATTCAATGTTTCAAGAGTTGCTACAATTGATTGTTGACTAAAATTAAAACCTATTCCAAAAACCAAAAGTAATGTAAAACCACCGCTAATCAATGTAATCCATTGCCTTTCAAATTTTTCCGTAATTATAAGATAAAACATTACAAGAAAAATTACAGATGCAAAAATTTGTGCTAATAACATAATAAATTCCTTTTTATTGTAAAAATATAATTTTTTTACTTGATATTAAATAATCTATAACTTATTAAAATTATTCTTCTTTTTCTCTATTTTTAAAAGAACATTAAAAGTAATGATATTTATAAACAGTAAAACACAAGCAGTTATAATTCCAATTGTTAAATTAAAAATAAAAGATAAAACTATGCCTAATAAAACATCAAAAACAAACAATGTATAAAAAAATATTCTCATTTTAATTTTTATACTCTCTCACTAAGTATATTAATTTTCCTATTACATCTATTTTATAATTATCCGACGATAATGTAGGATATTTTGGATTTGTAGACTTTAAAAATACTTTTCCCTTTTCTTTGTAAAACATTTTTACGGCAGACTCATTGTCAACTAAAGCAACAACAATATCGCCATTATAAATATTTTCTCCTTTAGAAATAACTATTGTATCTCCTTCAACTATTCCGGACGGTTCCATACTATCACCTTTTACCTTTAATGCAAAACATTTTTTGTTTCTGGTAATATCTGTATTTATATAAATATAATCACCGGCATCTTCTATTCGTTCTAAAAATGTTCCTGCATGAACAGTTCCTAAAACAGGAACAGATGTAAATGTTTTCCTGTTAGGAAAATCTATTCCTCTGGATAACGAACCTCTTTTTACCAAAATTCCTTTTGAAAGTAAAGCTCTTAAATGTTGCTGTATGGATCCTATTGATAAATTAAAATGTTTGGCAATCTCTCTAACAGTAGGCATCATTGCATTATCACTATGAAACTGTTTTATAAATTTAAGAACTTTTTCTTG
>ONUQ01000112.1 GCA_900321055.1 uncultured Elusimicrobia bacterium | reverse complement strand
TTTTTAAAACATCTAAATTTAAATCGTCAATAAGTATATCATTTGGGTTATAACCGAATTTAAGAGAGTATGCACTAAGCATTTTGTTTGCAGGAAAATCTAAAGCATTAAATGAAAAATCTAATGTTTCAAGTTCCGTTAATTGTTGCATATCTTCCTGCTTTTCAAGACATTTTATTCTTGATTGTACCATTCCGGCAAGTCTGGCTTTTGCTCTGAATCTTCTTATAAACAACTCTGTTTTTTTTCTCTTTTTTTCTACATTTATTCTTGTTTTTTCATATATTTCTTCTTCTTTTGCTATTTGTTCATATAACTTTTCGGTGTTTCCTTCAACTTTTCTTGCTTTATTTCTGTGAATTGCTACGGTATGTGTAACAACTTGGTCCATAAATGCCCTGTCGTGAGTTATAAGTATTAATTCTTTTTTTAATGTTTTAAGAAATTTTACAAGCCACCTTATGGCAACAATATCCAAATAATTGTTAGGTTCGTCTAACAACAACATATCCGAATCGGATAAAAGAATTTTTGCCAAATTTAATCTTATCTTGTATCCGCCGGAAAACAATAACGGATTTTTTTGTAAATCATCTTTTGAAAACCCTAATCCAAACAATATTTTTTCCGCTTTCCATTTGTTATCAGTTTCTTCTTTTGGCAATACACTTGCTACTTCGTCTATAATAGTGTCATACTTAAAATCTAAATATTGTTTTAAATATCCGATTTTATAATTTTTAGGTATCTGTATTTCCCCGCTATCAAATTCCACTTCACCGGTAATCATTTTTAACAGTGTAGTCTTTCCGTATCCGTTTCTTCCTACCAAACCTACCTTTTCTCCTTTTCCCACATTAAAAGAAAGGTTATCAAACAGTACTCTTGTTCCATAATATTTTGATAAATTGTTTATCGTAATCATTTTTTTGTTTTTATTTTTATACAGCTAACAATATCGGTTAAACCGTATTTTTGTTTTAATTTTTCTTGTTATATTAACTGCAACAACAAACAAAACAAACAATATTTTTATGCCTGATATTTTAGTATATACTTATTAATAATTCAATTGTTTGTTTTGTTACAAAAAGAATACAAACTTTAATTATAAATTTTAGTTATAATTTGTTGTATCTGTTGGTATTTATATGGCATATTGCCACAGCAAGTGCATCTGCGGCATCATCCGGTTTTGGAATATCCTTTAATCCAAGCATAGTTTTTACCATCCGTTGCATTTGATATTTATCAGCTAAACCATAACCAGTAAGTGCTAATTTGATTGTTCTCGGATTATATTCAAAAAGAGGAAGCCCTTTTGTGACAACAGCCGATATTAATGCTCCCCTCGCCTGCCCGATAGTTGCTATGACTTTAGACCCTTTTAAGAAAAATATATCTTCCATAGCAACTACTTCAGGTTTATATGTATCAACTATTTTTTGAGTTTGTTCAAAAATAAACTTCAATCGGTCAGCTAAACTATCTTTAGGATATGTTTTCATACAACCATAAGCTAAACAAGAAAGTTTATCTGTTTTTCCTTTATATACTACTCCCCATCCGGGCATTGCCAAACCGGGATCTATTCCCAAAACTATCATTATTAACTGTATTTTTCCATATCTTCTTTAGATATATCAAAATTGGAATAAACATCTTTTACATCATCATGTTCTTCTAATTCATCCAAAAGTTTTAACATGTGTTCTGCATTTTCTCCCTCTAACTTCACATAAGTTTGAGGAATAAATGTTACGGAAGATTCCAATATAGGAAAATTTTTAGCTTTTATGGCTTCCAACACAGTGTTAAAATCAGCTGTTGTTGTATATATTTCATAACAATCATCTTCATTAACAAAATCTTCTGCTCCGTTATCAAGTGCAACTGTCATAACGGTATCTTCATCTCCGGCAGATTTATCTACCGTTATAAGGCCTTTTTTAGAGAACATCCAACCTACACAACCTGTTTCTCCCATACTTCCGGCATGTTTGGAAAATATTTTTCTGATTTCGGAAGCTGTTCTGTTTTTGTTATCGGTTGTTGTTTCAACAATTAAAGCTACTCCTGCAGGACCATAACCTTCGTAAGTATTTTCTTCATAAACTGCACCCGGAAGTTCTCCGGTTCCTCTTTGGATAGCTTTTTTTATATTATCTTGAGGCATATTAGCTTTTCTTGCATCATCAACAGCTTTTTTAAGTCTTGCATTGTTTTCTATAACTCCGCCACCTTCTTTAGATGCTATAACAATTTCTCTGATAATTTTTGTAAAAATCTTACCTCTTTTTGCATCTACGGCTGCTTTTTTGTGCTTAATACTAGTCCACTTATTATGACCTGACATAATTAAACCCCTTTTTTACAGATTATATTTATTAAAAAATAAATTTTCTTTTATTATTGTTTTCTCTTAAAAAATTTTACCGTAACTTACTCAACATCGGAAAAAATTTATTGGTTTTTATATTAAATCTTTCTTTTTCATCAAATTGTTTAGCTAAACAGTTTAAATAACAGAGATATTATTTAAATCTAAACAACCGATAAAAAAATTTAATATTTTACTCCTTTTTTCCTCTTAAGTTTATTATGTTCTAAAACTTTAAGTGCCATTATGGCTTGTTGTAAATTCTTTTCTGCTATTTCAGACGGAACATTATCGTTCTTTTGTTTTTGTTCTTCTGCATATTTTTTTGCTTTTTCAATAACTTCATCATTTATCTCATCGGATTTCATAGCAAAATCAGAAATGATACTTACAACATTATCCGAAACTTCCAAAAAGCCGTCAATAACCGTAAAATTTTTTATACTGTTATCTTCCGACATAATTTCTATATCACCTTTTGAAACTATTGTTATAAGGGAAGCATGCCCTGCAAGTATTGTAATAAGCCCGGATGTAGTAGGAACGATTGCCTGTTTAACATTCCCGCTAAAAATATTTCCCTGAGGTGATAAAATATCTAATTTAAAAAGATTAGCCATTATTTGTTAGCCCTTTTGATAACATCTTCTATAGTTCCTGCCATATAGAAATGTTGTTCTGATATATCGTCATATTTTCCTTCAATGATTTCTTTAAAGCCTTTTACAGTATCTTCAATTTTTACATATTTACCGTCAATACCTGTAAATGTTTCTGCCACAAACATCGGTTGTGTAAGAAATTTTTGAATTTTTCTTGCTCTTGCCACAGTCAATTTATCTTCATCGGATAATTCGTCCATACCCAAGATTGCAATAATATCCTGTAAATCTTTATATTTCTGTAAAATTTTCTTAACATTCATTGCCACTTCATAATGATCTTTTCCTACCATATTGGGATCAAGAAGTCTTGACGACGATGTTAACGGATTAACTGCAGGATAAAGACCTTGTTCTACAATTGCTCTGTCCAAAGTAACGGTTGCATCTAAGTGAGAAAATATTGTTACCGGTGCCGGATCGGTATAGTCGTCTGCCGGAACATAAATTGCTTGTACCGATGTAACGGAACCGTTATTTGTTGATGCTATTCTTTCCTGTAATTCGCCCATATCGGAGGCTAAGTTGGGTTGATACCCTACAGCCGATGACATTCTGCCAAGCAAAGCCGAAACCTCACTACCTGCCTGAGCAAATCTATAAATATTATCAATAAACAAAAGCACATCTTCGTGGTTTTTATCTCTAAAATATTCTGCCATTGTAAGTCCGGTCAAAGCAACTCTCATTCTGCTTCCCGGAGGTTCGTTCATTTGCCCGAAAACAAGAACGGTTTTATCCAAAACATTGGATTCTTTCATTTCCATCCATAAATCTGTTCCTTCTCTTGTTCTTTCACCTACTCCGGCAAAAACAGAATGACCGTTATGTTCCATAGCTATGTTTCTGATAAGCTCTTTAACAACAACAGTCTTTCCTACCCCTGCTCCTCCGAATATACCAATTTTTCCACCTTTTGTAAAAGGAGAAATTAAATCTATAACTTTTATACCTGTTTCAAGAAGTTC
>ONUQ01000148.1 GCA_900321055.1 uncultured Elusimicrobia bacterium | reverse complement strand
TAATGTTGTTATTTGAGTTTTATCTCCAAGTTCTGCCAAAAATACGGAAAAAAATATCATACAAACTGTTACCATATCAATCCTCTATACCCGTCTATTCCTCTGTCTATACATCCGACATGCTATTCTTCTATTCTATACTTCACCGTTTTAGCTTTTATTATCGGCAACTTATCTATTTCTTCTATAGCTTTTTCTATCTGCTGATTTAAAGTCCTATGTGTTGTAATAATAATGGAAACTTTTTTATCTTTATCTCTATCATCCTGATATAAACTTGCTATTGAAACTTCGTTATCACCGAGTATTCCTGAAATTTTTGCTAAAACTCCCGGTTTGTTAACTACCGAAAATCTTAAATAATAATCGCTCTTACTTTCTCCGTGCGGTAAAAATTTAACTATTTTATTTTTTGAATAACCTACATTTTGAACAATTCCTGCCGTTTCGTTGGCAATATATTTTGATAAATCTATAACATCCGAAACTACTGCAGAAGCTGCAGGAAGTTGCCCTGCACCCTTACCATAAAACATAACATCGTCCGCAGCATCTCCTTTTATCATAATAGCATTGTACTCGTTATGAACATTTGCAAAAGAATGATGGTGATCTATCAAACAGGCTTCAACCCACAAATCAATTCCTTTATCCGTTTTTATTGCCGAACCTATCAATTTAAAAACATAACCAAAATCTCTTGTTATATTAACATCTTCTATATCCAATTGATCTATACCTTTAACTCTAATATCTTCAACTTTTATCCAACTTCCCCAAGCAAGCGAAGACAAAATTGCAAGTTTATTTGCAGTATCAAGACCTTTAACATCCGCCGTAGGATTTGCCTCTGCAAAACCTGATTCTTGAGCACTTTTTAATGCATCCGCATAAGATATTCCTTCATTTGTCATTTTACTCAATATATAATTTGTTGTTCCGTTTAAAATACCTTTTATACTCTTAATTTCGTTACCCGCAAGACCTTCATTTAATCCTTGAATTACCGGAATAACTCCACCGACAGAAGCCTCAAAATAAACCATTTTTTTATTTTCTTGTGCTAAAGAAAATATCTCGTCCCAATATTTTGCCAAAACAGCCTTATTAGCCGTAACAACATGTTTACCGTTTTTTAATGCTTGTGTAATAACCGTTCTTGCCGGCTCATAACCGCCGATAAGTTCAACAATTATATCTATTTCAGGATTATTTATAACATCTTTAAAATCTTTAACATACAATTCAGGTTTATCTATAGGATTTAAATCACAAATAGCTTTTACATTTATTTTCACACCTGATTTTCTTAAAGCTATAGCTTTATTCTTTTCCAAAATTTTTACTACACCTTTACCTACCGTTCCATAACCTACCAAACCGATATTCAAAATTGTTTTCATAAAATATTACCCGTTTTTTGTAAATTTTTTTATTCTTAATAGTGCATCATGAAATCTTTTATCATGAGTTACTAATGATATTCTAACATACCCTTCACCGTTTGCTCCAAAACCAACCCCCGGAGAAACGGCAACACCCGTTTCTTTCAATAATCTTTCAGCAACCGACAAAGAACCCTCTTTCTTCAAACTGTCCGGAAGAGAAGCCCAAACATACATTGTTCCCTGTGTTCTATTTGTTCTCCATCCTATTTTATTTAATCCGTCAACCATTTTTATCATTCTTCTTTCATAAATTTGTGCCTGTTCTCTAACACATTGTTGAGAACTGTTTAAAGCTACAACTGCCGCAAGTTGTATAAATGTCGGAACACCATAATCCAAAAACGATTTGAATTTTTCCAAAGGATATAATAACTGTTTTGACCCGCAACACCAACCGACTCTCCAACCGGCCATATTAAATGTTTTAGAAAAAGAATGAAATTCCACCGCACAATCTTTTGCACCCAGAAACTCAAATATGGAATTACAAACCGCATCTCCGAAAGTGAGTTCGGAATATGCATTATCCGAAACTAACAATATGTTATATTTTTTACAATATTTTATTGCTTCTTTCCAAAAACCTGTATCTTTTACAAATGCCGCTGTCGGATTATTCGGATAATTCAGCAACATTATTTTTGCTTTTTTTGCTATTGATACGGGAATTTTTGAAAAATCGGGAAGATAATCGTTTTTTTCAAGCAACGGCATAGAATGTACTCTGCCTCCTGCAATTACAACTCCGTTAAAATGTGCGGGATATGCAGGATCGCAAACTAAAACATAATCTCCCGGATTAAGATAAGCCATACATAAATGAGCAAGCCCTTCTTTTGAACCTATCAAAGCAAGTATTTCAGTATTAAAATCTAAATCCACACCAAATCTTCTTCCCATCCAATTAGCAACCGATAGTCTATACTTCGGCATACCTTTTGCCTGAGGATACCCATGTGTTCTTTGATGATGTTTTACCGTATCGCATAAACAATCCACTATGTGAGAAGGTGTCGGCATATCAGGATTACCGATACTTAAATCAATAACATCTAATTTTTTAGAATATGCTTCTAACTTTAATTTATGTATTTTCGTAAACAAATACGGTGGTAACGACTCTAATTTATCTGAAGGTTTTAATTTTATCATAATATTATTTTTGTATTAATTTCCTCAATGTTGTTGTTGGTCTAAAAGAAACTTTTTTACCGGCAGGAACAGGTACAACAGTTCCTGTTTTTGGATTCCTTCCTTGCCTTGGTTTCCTATCTTTTGATTTAAAAGATCCAAGCCCTGATAAAGAAACAGTATCTCCTTTTACCAAATTATCCTGAATAACTTTTACTAAAGCTTTTACAGCCGCATTTGCCTGCACTTGTGTAAGCCCGGAGTATTCAACAATCTGTTTAATAATATCAGTCTTTTTCATCCATTCCCCCCAAAAGCACCATACTCCTACTAAGACTATAATAAAAATATATTAAAAAGTCAATAAGTTTTTGATTTTGTAATCTATAAATTATATCTTTACAATTAAAAAAAGCAACTATAGATAACATTAATAAAAATGTTTCTAATTGTTGCTGTTTTTAATATATTTATATTTATTTTTTTCAACTTAAAAAATCTTTAATATTGCAAACTTCAAATATTCCGTTTCCGGCATGGAAAGCAATATCGGATGATCTTTTGCCTGAGTAGACAATTCTAAAAATATGGCTCTTTTGCCTGCTCTTGAAACAGCTTCTTGCAACATTTTCTTAAAATCATTCACAGATAAATGATGAGAACATGAACTTGTAGCAAAAATTCCGCCGTTTTTTAACAACTTTATGGCTTGTTCATTAAGTTTTGTATAATGCTTATATCCGGCATAAAAATCTCTTTTACTTTTTATAAGTCCGGGCGGATCAATATTAACAACTTCATATTGTTCCGATTGTGCCTGCATAGAACAAATATATTCTTGAGCATCGGCAACTATTGCATTAAAATTTTTATACCCGTTTACATCATAATTTTTGTTTGCCATTTCAAGTGACGGTCTTGAAGAATCCACAAAAATAACTTCTTTTGCTCCACCTTTTAGTGCATTAAGTCCAAAAGAACCCGTATGAGTAAAACAATCCAGCACCTTTTTATCTTTACAATATTTTTTAAACAATATTCTATTATCTCGTTGGTCAAAAAAGAAACCTGTTTTTTGCCCCGCTTTGATATCAACATAATATTTAATATCATTTTCCGTTATTAAAATATCATCGGGAATTTTACCGGAGTAAATTTCATTTTCACCCGTTAAATTTTCAAGTTTTCTTAAATGAGAATCCTTTCTTATAACGATACCTTTAGGGTTTATTACATTTTGAACGGCATCTAAAATATCATGTTTATTTTTATCAGCACCCGCACTTACAAATTGTGCTACACAATAATCTTCATATTTATCCAAAATAAAACCGCTTATATCATCACTTTCACCGTAAACTACTCTAAACGAATTTTGGTTTGGATACAATTGTTTTCTTAACAAATAAGCCTTTTCTATTCTTTCCTGCCAAAATCTTGTATCAACAATTTCACTTTTTTTAGAAATCAATCTAAATGCACTTAAAGAATGAGGATTATAAAAACCTATACCTACAAGATTATTTGAACTGTCATAGCATTCTACAATTTCACCAATTTGAGGTTTTCCAAGAATATCTTTTATTTCATTAGAAAATACCCATTGATGACCGGCTTTTACTCTTTTTTCTTCACTTTTTTTTAATATAATACTTTTCATAAAAACACCTTTGTAAATTTAGTAGTGTATCAAAAGATTTGAAGATTGGTACAGTATGTTTCTTATTTTCATTTATTCTATTGCATAATATATAAATCAAACAATACAATCTTTTGTCATTAACTATATAAAACATACATCATGTTGCCAATCTTCAAATATACAAATCATCCAATCATCTAATCTAATATACAGGGAATTGTCTGCACAATTCGGTAACTTCTTTTTTTACTTGTGCAATTATTTCTTCATTATTAATATTTTTCAATACTTTAATTATCCAATTTGCAATTTTTCTAACTTCCCCTTCTTTCATACCTCTCGTTGTTATTGCCGGAGTTCCTATTCTTATACCGGAAGCTATCATCGGTTTTGCAGGATCGTAAGGTATGGTATTTTTATTTGCCGTAATTCCTGCTTTCTCCAAATTAATCTGTGCATCTTTACCAGTAACATTTAACGGTCTTAAATCTACTAAAAACATGTGTGAATCGGTTCCGCCGGAAACTATTCTCAAACCGCCTTCAGCCAAAACTTCGGCAAATACTTTTGCATTTTTTACAACTTGTTCCTGATATTCTTTAAATGACGGTTTTAATGCTTCAAAAAAAGCAACGGCTTTTGCTGCTATAACATGCATTAACGGACCGCCCTGAACTCCGGGGAAAACTGCCGAATTTATTTTTTTTGCTAAATCCGGATTGTTAGTCATAATAATACCGCCTCTCGGTCCTCTGAGAGTTTTATGTGTGGTAGTTGTAACTACATCTGCAAATTGAATAGGTGAAGGATATACTCCTGCAGCAATTAGTCCTGCATAATGAGCAATGTCTGCCATAAAATATGCACCTACGGAATCCGCTATTTTTCTTATTCTTGCCCAATCCCAAACTCTTGAATATGCACTTGCACCCGTAACAATCAATTTCGGTTTACATTCTTGAGCTTTTTTTTCAAAATCATCATAATCTATAAGTTCCGTATCTTTGTTTACTATATAAGGAACAATTTTAAAAAATTTCCCCGAAAAGTTCATTGAATGACCATG
>ONUQ01000111.1 GCA_900321055.1 uncultured Elusimicrobia bacterium | reverse complement strand
TTTTACTTCTTCCGTTTCTTTTACTTCCGAATTATTATTCTCTAATATATCATTGTTATTTTTTTCTATTACTTCCTGATTCTTTTCGTCAACAATATTATTATCCTGTACTACATTCTCTGCAGGTACTTCCTCTTTTCTTTCTTCTAAACAAACATTCTTGTCTAAGTCCAATACATTTATTTCTAATTTTATAACTCTGTTTTCTGCTAATATTTTTAAAGCCATATCATAATTTTTTATGGCTTGCATTAATTTATCCGTATTTCTATAAATAATACCTTTATACAGATAAGCACTTATATTATTTTTATCCTTGCTTATAATAAATTCAGCATCATCTAATGCTTTTTGATAAGTTTTAACGGTTATATATAAAGAGATTCTCTTTATATATAAATCTATATTATTTGGCTGATATTCTATTAATTTTGAATAATCTTCAATAGCATTTATAATATTGTTTGATAAAACAAAAGCTTGTGCTCTTAATTCCAAACATACAGTATTTGTTTTATCTTCGTTCAAAACATCCGTAGATATATTTATACATTGTTCATAATCTTTTTTTAACAAACATAATTTTGATTTTAGAATTTTTGCTTCTATATTTTTAGGATCCGACTTTAAAATTTCGTTTATATTTATTTCTGCTTCATCATAAGAGCCAACATCTAAATATTTTTGTATATTTCCCGGCAGTACGGATTTATTTTCATCGGAATTTTGTTTTGTATCAATTACACCTTTATTTTGTACAAATTGCTCATTAACATTTTGTTCTGTAACGGATACAGGTACTCCGTTTAAATTTTGAAGAATCAAATCTCTTTTTGTTAAAACCTCGGTATTACTATAACCTAAAGATATTGCTTTATCAATATTTTCTAAAGCTATATCATATTTTTTGAAATAACTATTGCATAAACTTAAATAAAAATTACTTTCTGCAACACAAAAATCAAATTCAACAGATTTATTAAAATCATTAAAAGCATCTTCGTATTTGTTTTCTTTTATATAACATAGTCCTCTCGTATAATAACATTCAGCAATAGCAGGATTTTCATTTATATTTTTTGAAAGTATATCTATAGCTTGTATATATTTCGCTAAATTAAATAAACTTTCCGCTTTAGCATATAACACTTCTGTTTTTTCAACAGATAAATTTAAAACTTTGGATAAACAATTATCTGCTTCAGAAAAATCTTTTGCCATAAGACAAGCTACACCTTTTGCATACAATAATTCCGGTCTGTTATTAGTATAATTGTTTATGGCTAAATCAAAGTTTTTTACAGAATCCTGATAATTTTGCATTGATAAATTTATATACCCTAATATTAAATATAAAACATAATTGTCAGGCATAAAATCTATTGCCTGATAAATTTCTTCACTTGCTTTTTGTAAATCATTTTTGGATAAAAAAATACTTGCTTTAGCAATATACGGAGGAACAAAAGAATAATCCGAATCTATTGCTTTGTTATAAAATTTTAAAGCTTTATCTTCCAAATTTTGATGACGATATAAGTTAGCTAAATTGTAATAACCATAACTGTCTTCAGGGGACAATTCAATTACTTTTTCAAAATCTTGTTGTGCAAGCTTTTCATCTGATTTTCTTCTATAAAGAATTCCTCTGTTATTTAGAACAAAAACAGATTCAGGTTTTAATTTTAAAACTTCATTAAAATCACGGAGAGCTTTATCAAAATCATTCATTGCAAAATATGTTATTCCTCTGTTTGTTAAAGCATAACTGTCGCTGGGATTTAATGATATTGCTTTTGTAAAATCTTTTATGGCTTTTGTATATTCTAAAATACTTCTATATGTCATTGCTCTACCATAAAAAGCTAATTCTATTTTAGAGTTTAATTCTATTGCCTTTGTAAAACATTCTATTGCTTCATTAAATTTTAATTGCAATCTTTTTATATTACCTAATCTGGTATACACCGTAGGATTTTCACCATTAGAAGATTCTATTGCTTGTTTAAAATCCTGTTCGGCTAAATCGAATTTCTTTAAATTGAAATAACATTCGCCTCTAAACATATATGAATATACGAAACTGCTATCCAATGATATTGATTTTGAAAAATCTTCAATAGCTTTTTTATATTCACCTTTTTTAAAATAAATAGAAGCTCTATCGTAATAAGCAGTTGCATCCGTAGGATTATATGAAATATTTGTAGTATGTTGTTCTATCAACTGATTTAAAAACTTTGTATTGTCGTTATTTACAAAAGTATTAAATTTTATGGAATATTTAGTAGGGTAATATTCTATATCTTCAACAAGATCTCTAATAAAATCCCTAATAATTTTTTTATAATCAATACTCATTAATTTATTCTCCAACAGATATTATTTTTTTTTAATACAAGTTCCTATAACCAACCCGATAAACATACCGACAACAATCCCCATCAAAATATCCGTTATTCCTATAATTGCAAGAATAATACCAAAAACAGATCCTATTATTAAACCTTCTATGTCATATTTTTTTATTGTATTCTCTTCTTTTTCCGGTGTTTCACTATTTTGTTGTTCTAAATTTTGATTATTTTCCATATAGTTTACATTTCCAATATTTAAATTTACCTTCATCATACCATTTTATTATTATATCTATTATGTTTTCACATAGTCAATACTATGCAGAAGTTCAATACATATTTAATTTCCGGAAACGACAATAGAATAGCATATTTTTATTTAAAAAACATAGTTGTAATATCATTTGATTTTTTTATAAATTTGTTTACAATAAAAAACATATTTATATATTAAAAAATATAGCTTTCAGTTTTTTAATAACTTCTTCTTTTGATATATGAGGATTTTCAAATTGCAACTCTTTTATATATTGTTTTGTTTGAGTTATCCATTTTCCTGCAGGTTTATTAAATATTTTTATTAATTCGTTTCCGTCAAATAATTCTTCCCGTGGAGCTAACATATTTTTTTTTTGCAAAATCCTTACTCTATCAAACAATTCTATATTACTTTCTTTACCGTCTGCTATATACAACAATTCAATATTTTCCATATTGTTACCTAATTTATCCGCAAACTTTCTAACAGAAGAGTCTTTGCAACTACTTAAATACATTTTAGGATACATATGGTTTTCTATTAAAAAACATACTTGTTTTATAACATCCATGGAATATTTTAATCTGATTAAAATTTGTTTAGCTATTTTAGAACCTATATATTCATGATTAATAAAAGATATTTTCCCGTCAACATTAGTCTGAGTTTGCGGTTTCCCTATATCATGTAATAAAGCAGAAATTCTTAACAACAAATTATTAGGAACACTATCTACAACATCCATAATATGACCGTAAACATCTTTGTTATGATATTTTTTTGGTTGTTCAACATTTTGTGTTTGTTTTAATTCTATAAGTATAATTTTTAACAAGCCAATATCATCCAACATTCTAAAAGCTTTTGACGGTTTATTTAACAAAAGAATTTTATTTATTTCATCTCTAATTCTTTCTTGAGAAACTATTGTTATTCTGTCAGAATTATTTTTCATACTTTGATATGTTTGTTGTTCTATACTAAAATCAAGTTGAAAAGATTGTCTGACTGCACGAAGTATTCTTAAAGGATCCTGACTAAAAATAATATCCGCAGCAGACTCATCGGTTACTCTGATAATCTTATTTTTTATATCCGTTAACCCTTTGTTTGTTAAATCTAACAATTTAAAATCATTTAA
>ONUQ01000123.1 GCA_900321055.1 uncultured Elusimicrobia bacterium | reverse complement strand
TTTGTTAATCAAAAACTTATGATGGGAGTAAGACCTGAAGATATTTATGATAAGCAACAGTTAAATATTTCTCATCAGGTTATAGCCAATTTCAGTGCAACTGTAGATATTGTGGAACCGTTGGGAAGTGAATTTTATTTACATTTTAATACAGGTAAAAATATCATGGTTGCAAAGGTTGATTCTAACAATAAGTCAAAATCTAATCAAAAAATAGAACTTGTTTTTGACTTGAAAAAAATTCATTTATTTGAGTTAGAATCAGGAATAACAATTATATAAACAATATAGTAATATTTGCTTTACATATTTATGATTTGTTTTTAGTGTATGAGTTTTTGTAAAACTTTGTTTGTTACAATTATTCAAAGTGTTTCTATCCGATTTTGAGTGTGTAAAATCTTAAAAATGTAATTTACTTAGTTGAAAAGATATAAAAATTTATAAAATATAAAAGGAAGATAAAATATCATTTAGATTCAAAAGTGATAATTTATATGAAGTTAAAAATATATAGAGAAGAATAATTGTGTTGATATAATTGATAAAAATTTATATTTTGTAATATTTTGTATCTTTTTTGTTTATTTTTATAGTTTAGTTTTTTTATTCTTCTCACTGTTTTTTTTATAGAAAACGGTAATATATTTTTCTTCTTATCACAATTGTTGTAAAATATTCTTATTTGTTGTAAATTAAAATCTATAATTATTTAAAATTAGGGTAAGAAATGAACAGTTATGATGTTATAGTTATTGGTGGAGGAAATGCAGGCTGTGAAGCTGCTCTTGCTCCTGCAAGATTAGGATTAAAATCTTTACTTATTACACAAAATATAGATTTGATAGCTAATATGCCTTGTAATCCTGCCATTGGCGGAATTGCTAAAGGGCAAATAGTTAGAGAAATAGATGCTTTGGGCGGAGAAATGGGTTGGATTACGGATATGGCCGGTATCCAATTCAAAATGCTCAACAAATCAAGAGGTCCTGCGGTATGGTCACCGAGAGCACAATGCGATAAAAAACTTTACTCCGCATTTATGCAAAATTCCATAATATCACAAAAAAATTTAGAATTATTACAAGCAACAGTTACACAACTGATAGTAAAAAGCGGTAAAATTGTCGGAGTAAAAACAAATTTAAGTGAAATAATAGAAGCAAAATCGGTTATTGTTACCACAGGAACATTTTTAAACGGAAAAATATTTGTAGGAAAAACGGTATTTGATGGTGGAAGATTTAGCGAAAAAGCATCTATAGATTTATCTCAATCTTTACAAAAAGATTGCGGTCTTCAAATATCAAGATTTACTACATGTACACCACCAAGAGTTAACGGTTCTACGGTAGATTATTCAAAAATGCAAGAACAACCGGGAGATAATCCTCCGATACCTTTTTCTCATTTTACGAATGCATCCGTTTGGCAACAAACTAAAAAACAGGTTTCTTGCTATTTGGTATATTCAAATGAAAATACTCATAAAATAATTAAAGATAATATAAAAGAATCGTCTTTATATAACGGGCTTGCAAATGCTCATGGTCCAAGATATTGCCCTTCAATAGAAGATAAAATTGTAAGATTTCCCGAAAGGACAAGACATCAACTGTTTTTAGAACCGGAATGTTTATCTACCAAAGAAATTTATATAAACGGATTATTTACGGGGTTAGGGGAAACAGTTCAACAGGATTTACTACATTCCATAGAAGGATTAGAATCCGTAAAAATAACAAGATACGGTTATGCCATAGAATATGACTATGTTCCTCCTACCCAAATAAAACATACTTTAGAAACTAAAAATATTGAAAATCTTTATCTTGCTGGGCAGATAAACGGAACTACGGGGTACGAAGAAGCTGCGGGTCAAGGTATAATTGCAGGTATAAATGCAGCACTTAAAATTATGGATAGACATCCGCTAATACTAAACAGACAAGAAGCATATATTGGAATATTAATAGATGATTTGGTAACAAAAAGTGTAGATGAACCATATAGAATGTTTACATCAAGAGCAGAGTACAGATTAAGTATCAGAAACGACAATGCAGATTTAAGACTTATGGAGTTAGGTCATCAAATAGGTTTAATTTCGGATGGTATGTATAAGAAATTTTTGTTATATAGAGATACTTTAGTAAATCTTTATGACAATCAAAATGCATCTATACCAAGTAATGAAGAACTGGCACCATGGTCTCAAGAAAAAATAAAAGAGGAATTAGAAATTACAAGAAAGTATGAAGGATATATAAATATTCAGGAACAAACTGCAAAAAAAATTGCTAAATATGAAAATAAACAAATTCCTCAAGATTTAGATTATGATTCAATTTCTACATTATCTGCGGAAACAAAAGAAAAGTTAAAGAAAGTTAATCCTACAACATTAGGACAGGCAAACAGGATTCCCGGTATAAAGCCCAGTGATATTTTGTTCCTAAATATAGCAATAGAGAAACTAAAAAAATCATAAAATGTTTTTTATTTAAAAATTTTTAAGTTGAGCCGATTCAAAAATCAAACTGCTTTTTTACAAAACAATAATTTTATGAAATATTTTTTATTTCTTTATAACCGGCAATAAAGCAAATCTTTTTTATAAATGAATTTTCCGGATTATTTTATTCTTGAAACAATTAATTTATAAAAAGTTAAAGTAAAACAGTTTGTGAATTGATACTAAAAATTATTTATTGTTTATAAAATAACGGAGCTGTTTGAATATGTTTTGTTTTATGAATCATAAATTATATAATTTATGAAAATTTATGGAGAAGTTTATGAATAATAGCAATATAGATATTTATGTTTTTTCCGGAACAGGAAATACTCTTTTGGTTGCAAATAAAATTTCTGAAGTATTTAATAATAATTCTTGCCAAAGTAAAGTTTATAAAATGGAATCCGTTAATCCTAAAAATATAAATTTAAATTCTACAATAGGTATAGGTTGGACGGTTGCTTTTTGGAACACATATCCTCTAGTAAGAAACTGGATAGATAATTTGCCGAACGGAAACAATACGGAAGTATTTTTGTTTGATACAATGGGTGATAGTTCTTGTAAAATGATAGCTCATATTGCAAAAATATTAGAAAAGAAAAATTATAAAATTATTGGTGCAAAAGGTTTTATAATGCCAAATAATTTTTTACTTGTATTAAAAGATTCAAAAAATAAAGAAAGAATAGAAAAAACATTTAACAAAGTAGAACTATATACAAAAGGTATAATAGCGGGTAACGGTGAAATTTCCAAACCGAACATTTTTTCTTTTATAGCTTTTAAGATAACCGGCTTTGTTACAACAAAATTATGGCTTACAAAACTTGCAAAAAAAATAATGAAATTTAAAGTAGATAAAAATAAATGTAACAGATGCGGAACTTGTGTAAATTTATGTCCTACGGAAAATATAGAAATAGAAGATATTCCACGGTTTAAAGATAAATGTATTTTTTGTTTAAGATGTATATCTTATTGCCCGCAACAAGCAATGAGTAACAAAATTTTGCTTAAAACTTATAGAGCAGTACAAATCGGAGATATGAAATGGAAACAATAATGATAGAAATTTTAGGATATATTTCTGCAACAATTACAACAATAGCATTTTTACCGCAAATAATAAAAACTTTTAAAACAAAATCAGCAAAAGATGTTTCAGTGGGAATGTTTGTTCTTTTTACAACAGGTGTGTTTTTGTGGATAATTTATGGTATTTTAACAAATACTATGCCTGTCCTGATTGCAAATGCAGTAATCTTTTGTTTATCACTTACACAAATTGTTTTAAAAATAAAATATGATAAATTAAAAAAATAACGGTATGTTTGTAATATTACTAAATATTGTTATATAAATTTATATCTTAATTTTTTATTTTTTATTATAAAACAATTTAAATGTTTTATATGGTTTGTTCTTGTCATTTATTTAAGAAAAGTTTTGCCGTGTTTGCTAAAAATTCGGCTCCGCCAACAAGAGCTTTTTCATCCAAATCAAATTTCTCGTGGTGCCACGGATAAGAAGTGGCTTTATTTGAAGAAGTTCCTATATAAACGAAAGCACCTTTAATTTCCTTTAAATATTCTGCAAAATCTTCACCGGCCATAGAAGGATTTTGCAATAGTTCAATATTTTTATTTCCATAACATTGTTTTGCACTTTCAAGACACAAATTTACAATACAATCGTCATTGATTAAAGGAGAATTTAATATTTGATAATCAAATGTGTATGTCATAGAATAATTTTTGCAAATTCCTTGCAGTCTTTTTATCATTTCTTTTTTTATGAGTTCTCTTGTTTTTAGACTAAAAGTTCTAACGGTTCCCACAATTGTCACTTTATCTGCAATTATATTGTATTGGTGCCCGCCTTCAATTTTTCCGACGGTTACAACTGCCGGTTCAACAGGGTTTATTATTCTTGAAACTATTGTTTGTAAAGACATAATAAATTCACTTGAAGCAACAATAGAATCTTTTGATAAATGCGGACAAGCTCCATGTCCCAATAATCCTTTTATTTCTATAACAAACTTATCTACTCCTGCCATCATTGCACCGTATTTTAATGCAATTTTTCCTGTTTTATGCCATGGACTTACATGAACTCCTATTATACAATCAACTTTATTTTTTGATAAAACACCTTCTTCAATCATATATTTGGAGCCACCCGCAGTTTCTTCGTCTAACTGAAAAGTAAATTGAACTTTACCGGAAAATTCTTTTTTTTGTTCATCCAAAATCATTGCCGTACCAAGCAATATTGTTGTGTTCCCGTCATGCCCGCAAGCATGCATTATGCCATTATTTTGTGATTTATATGAATGATTGTTTTTTTCTTGTATAGGTAGTGCATCCAAATCAGCTCTTAAAGCTATAGTTCTTTTTTTATCGGAAGTTTTTTTTGTTCCTTCCAATATTCCGATAACTCCGGTTTTGCACAATCTGTATGTTTTTATTCCTAAATCTTTTAAATTTTTTTCTACGAAGTCGGCAGTTTTAAATTCTTTATTACTAAGTTCCGGATTTTTATGAAGGATTCTTCTGATATTTTTTAATTTTTCAAATAAGTTCATTTTTTTACTCCGATATCAAAATTATTTAGAAATTTTTTGTATTGCTTTATAAATGTTATTTGTTATGTCTGTTGCACACATACAAGTTTGAGTTTTTTCTTTACTTGCAAAATCTCCTGCAAGTCCATGAATATATACCGCAGTTGCAACTTTTAGTAATAAATCTTTATTTTCATTACATACAAA
Organism: uncultured Elusimicrobia bacterium; assembly: GCA_900321055.1. Classification (GTDB taxonomy): domain Bacteria; phylum Elusimicrobiota; class Endomicrobiia; order Endomicrobiales; family Endomicrobiaceae; genus Ruminimicrobiellum; species Ruminimicrobiellum tauri. Next base: position 737 of record ONUQ01000123.1, on the reverse strand, counting down.
TGCAGATACAATTCCGGTTAAAACATCACCGCTTCCTGCTGTTGCCATACCTGGATTTCCGGTGTTGTTTATATACAACTTCTTCCCGTCACTAACAACACTATTATGACCTTTTAATAAACAGATTATATCATTGTTTTTAGCAAAAGTTTTAGTTATTTGTTTCCTGTATTTTTTATCGTCTTTATATTTAATGCCGGATATCCTTTCAAATTCTTTTGGGTGGGGGGTAACTATTATTTTCGCTTTTGAATTTTTAAACTCTTTTATTACAGAATTTTTTTGAATATTCCGTAAGGAATTTAATCCGTCAGCATCAATAGTCATATAAATGTCAAAATTTTTTATTATTGAAAATATTAAATTTTTTAATGATGCAATTTTTCCCATTCCGCAACCGATAGCAACAGAAGATATGTTTTTGTCTTTTATAAAATTTAAAATTTTATTTTGAGCAGATTTTGTGATATCTTGAATATTTTCTTCTAAAGGTAAAAGCATAATTTCAGGTTTTATGTTAGCGGAAATTGACATATAAGCGGATTTCGGAAAAGCAACGGTAACAAGCCCTGCACCTGAAGTTATTGCGGAATTTGCACACATAACGGCAGCTCCGGGCATAGTATGAGAACCTGCTATTACTAAAATATGTCCGTAATTGTTTTTGTAACTGTTTTCTTTCCGGTTAAATATATTTTTTATTTGCATACCAAAATCACTTTATGTTTTTATTTTGT
>ONUQ01000110.1 GCA_900321055.1 uncultured Elusimicrobia bacterium | reverse complement strand
TCTTTAGATACTGTTCTCTTGTTATTTTCATATCTCTTATTATTTCTTTTTTTTCATTTTTTGTCAATTAGTGTGAACAGATTGTAAAAAAGATAAATTAATTTTTTATAAAGTTTATATTACGAATTATCTTTTTATTGTCAGGATTAATGTGTGTGTGTTGACAATAATAAAATTTTCTTATATACTTATGTTTTAGTGGTATTTTGTTGCCACTAATTTTTTGTATAACAAAAAGGTGAGATTGTGAGTAAATATTTAATTTTTTTAGTTTTTTTTAGTTTGTTTTTTGTGCAACCATGTTTTTGCACAGATGAGTTTCTGGAGGAATGTTTAAAATTAGCACAAGCACGAAGTCAAAAAGTTGCAGTTGCCGCAGAACAGGTGGGTTTAGCAGAATTAAGAGTGACTCAGTCTATTCGTTCTTTTTTCCCGCAATTGTATTTGCAAAGCGAACATTCAAAAGGTAAAACTAAATTATACACAACACTTGAGGCTAATGAATATAAATCAGAAAGTTTAGGAGCAAAAGCCAGCTTGCCCATATATACCGGTGGAAAAAATGTTGCAAATTTAAAATACAATAAAATGATGAAAGATGCTGCAAATTATAACTATACCAAAACAAGAGAAGAGTTGTTCGCAAATGTAAAACTTGCTTATTATGAATATCTTACTTTAAAGATGGAATATGTTGCACTTAGCAAGGCTTTTGAAAAAGTAGAAAAATTATTTTTAAAAACCAGAATAGAGTATAAAGCCAAAGCTATATCAAACCTTGATTTGGCGGAATCGGAAAATTTTAGAGATAAAGTTGCAAATTTATTGAGTTCATCAAGAATAAATCTTGAGTTTGCAATGCAAAAATTAATAGAAACCGTTGGTGTAAATACAATAGAAGAAATTTCGGGAACCGTTTCGGAGGAATTACCGGCAGATGCTTTTGAAATAGCTTTTACGGTACAAGACTGCATTAGTTTTGTTCAAACAAATAATCTTGATGTTCAGTTAGCAAAGTTACAAATAAATATGGCTGAACAAAAAATAAAAATAAATAAAGCAAAAGTTCATCCTCAATTATATGCAGAGGGTTTTTACGGGAAATCCGGTGAAGCTTTTGTTGATGAGCCGTTGCAACTTACTTCTCAGTGGAATGTTGCAGCTAAGCTTTCTTGGGGATTATGGGGAAATTCTTTGGCTGCATCTTATAATATGAATAGAACAGATCCAAAATCAATAGTTGATGCCAGCAAAAGAACAGAAGTTGACACTTTGTCTGTCCAATTGGGAATTTTAGATGATATACAATATTTTGTAGATGCAAAAGAAAGTTCTGTTTCTAAAAGACAACAAACTGCAGAACTGATGGAATTGTTGAAAAAAAGCAGATTATCTGTAGAAAAAGCATATAATGATTATATTATTTCTTTGAATAATGCCAGAACTATAAGAAATGAGTTGAAAGTTAAAGAAAGAAAATTAGCTCTTATGAAGAGAAAAAATGATTTATATGAAGTTCAAACAGTTGAGTTGATGGAACAATCATGGAATTATGCTGAGGCTATATCAAAATATGCCAGAGCATTATATTCAAATCATACATCAATTGTTGAATTAGAAAAATTGACATTAATGAGTTTAAGATAAAAATTTGGAGGGTAATTTTGAATTTAAAGTATTTGTTTTATAAGTTTATAGAAAGGCTTTTTTATAGGTATAACACCTTGTCTAGAAAATATCCGAAAATCAAAAGATTTTTAGTTATATCCTGTTTTGCAGTGCTGGCAATATTGTTGGGAATAGTTGTTTATTTTATGTATTTTTCAAAAGAAAAAGTTGTTGAAGAAAAGCAAGAAATGATTACTGTAAAGGTTAAGAAAGCAACAAAGGAAGATTATAAAGATATATATACCGTGATGGGAACAATTAAAGGTGCAGTTGAAAATGAGCTGAGATTTGAAATTGACGGACAACTTGCTTCTTATAATCATAAAGAAGGAGCAAAAATTAAGAAAGGAGAAGTTATCTGTTCTTTAGAGCCAAAAGATGCTATAACTAAAGCAGATTATGCAAAAAGTAAGTATAAAAGTGAATTATCTGCATATAATTCTGCTAGGGAAAGGTATAAAAGTTATGAAGAAATGTATAAAATGAAAGCTTTGGCAGAAAGTAAATTGTATGAGGCAAAATATGAACTTGAATCTGCAGATTCAAAAGTTAAAGCTGCTTTATCAGAGGTAGAGTTATCCAGATCTAATTTAGCAAAGACTAATCTTATTGCTCCAAGTGACGGAATTTTAGCAGAAATAATAATTAAACCAGGAGATTATATTACTCCTCAAGATATAGTTGCAAAATTTATAAGTAGTGATAAAGGAACCAATTTTGAAGTTGATATTCCGGAAAAAGATGTACATAAACTTGCTATCGGGCAATCTGTAACAATAAATTGTGATTCTTATCATAGTAAAGTGTTTTCCGGAACTTTAAAAGAAATTGCTCCAACCGTTAAAGAGAGAACCAGAACTTCTACTATAAAAGTTAGTGTTAATAATGATGAAGGTCTTTTAAGATCAGGTATGTTTGGTAGAGGTGTAATATTACTTAAGGAATTGAAAGATGTTATATTGGTTCCAAATGACAGTGTAGTTTCATTAGGAGAAAAAACATTTTTAGTGCCGGTAGTTTCTCCTGACTATAGAACTCCCGGGGAAGGTGTTATTTTGATGAGACCGTGTCAATTAGGAGAAAAATTAGCAGAAAAAACAGTTATAAATCAAGGTTTACAAATTAATGAATTGGTAGTTATAGAAACTCAAGGACAGTTAACAGATGGAATGAAAGTTAAGTTTCTTGAAGCAATAGAAGATAAGGTAGATTCAATACAATAGAAAAGAGTTTTATATCTTTTTTGAAGATTAAAAAGATTTTAAGATTAGATAATTTGAGAATGAAACTGTAAAAAACTCATAGTTATCTAATCTTTTGTTAAATTTAAATTTTTTTTCTTCATTAATTAAATATATAAAGGAAAATTAAATGATAGAATTTGGTATAAAAAAACCGATAACGACTTTAATGATTGTTATTGCTATGATTTTGTTTTCAGCCATTACTACTTTTAGAATTCCTGTTGAATTAAATCCGAGTACACAATCAGGATTGGTAAGTGTTATCACCAGACTTAGAGGTGGTGTTGCAGCCAGTGAAGTAGAAAAGTATGTAACAAAACCTTTAGAAGAAGTTTTTTCCGAACTTAACGGTTTAAAAGAAATGATTTCTTCATCAAAAGAGTCTGAATCCAACATAATGATGTTTTTTCATCATAATGTTGATACGGATTTCATTGTTATTGATATAAGAGAAAAAATAGCAATGATTAAGCATGCATTGCCAAAAGAAAGTGAAAAACCTATTATTGCAAAATTTGAGCAATCAGATAGTCCTGTTATGATATTATCTTTAAGTTCTCCGCAGAAAACTCCTGAACAATTAAGAGAAATAGCAGAAGACCAGTTAAAAGAAAAAATAATGAGAGTTGCGGGTGTTGCTAATGTTGAATTCGGTGGTGGTAGAGAAAGAAAATTTTTAATAGAAATGGATAATGCAAAATTAATGGGATACAAACTTTCTATTCTTGATGTTGTTCAAAAAATTAATCTTGCAAATATATCAATTTCAGCCGGTGAAATAACTCAAAATAGCAAAGATTTCGTTATAAGAGCTACAGGAGAATACAATAGTATAGAAGAAATATCAAATACTGCTATCGCTATTACTCCATCAGGTTCTATCGTTAGAATTGGAGATATTGCAACAATTAGAGATTCATATTATGAACCTACCTCTTTTTCAAGATTAAATGTTCAAGATGTGGTTTCTGTTTATATACAAAAGGAATCAACGGCAAATACGATAAAAGTTGCAAATGAAATTGTTAAAATTATTGAAAAAAGCAGATCAAGTTTAGATCAAGATGTTACAATAACAATAGTGAAAAATGATGCGGAATATATTCAAAAAGCTATATCTTCTCTTGTTGAAGCACTGGTGCTTGGCGGAATAATTCTTGCCGGAGTATTATTCCTATTTATGAAAAATGTTAGAAGTATCTTTATTGTTGCAACTACTATGCCATTAAGTTTATTTATATCTATTATCCTTATGTATTTTACAAATCAAACCTTTAATATAATGACTTTGAGCGGTCTTGCTATGGGTATGGCTAATGTTATGGATAATTCAATAGTTGTATTGGAAAATATTGCTTTTCATTTTCATAGAAAAACTTTTTCGAATAAAGTTGATTTAGTTGTTAAAGGAACATCTGAACTTTGGCAACCGATATTTGCATCAACAGTTACTACAATAATTGTTTTTTTGCCGTTAGTTTTCCTGGATCCTGAAATTAAACAAATGTATGTTCCTTTCGGTTTAACAATAACATTTGCATTAATTGCATCCGTTATAGCAACTATGATGTTTATTCCTGTTGAAATTTATAGATGGCAAACTAAATTCGATTTAGATTTTCAAAAATGGTATGTAAAGGTAAGACATATTTACGGTAAAATTTTAAAATTTTGTTTTAGATGGCAGACATATGTATGGATAGTTACAATACTTTTGTTTTTAATATCTGCAAAAATAATGATGACAAGAGACTCTGAGTTTATGGATGCCGGTAATGTTAATACTTTTCGTATAGGAATACAATTTCCTCCCGCAACAAGAATTGAAATGTCTAATAAAATTGTTAAAAAGATGGAACAAGCTTTAATGAAATACCATGATCGAGTTGAAAGAGTTTCTTCTAAAGTTGAAAAACTTCATACTTTTGTTGAGGTTACGGTTTATGACAAAGCGGAGGAATTTAAAGAAGAATTTAGAAAGAGATTTGGTGAATTTTCTCCGGCTTTTGTGTATTATCAAGATTCAAACAGTTCTGCATCAAAAGAAATATATGTGGATTTTTACGGACAGGATTATGATACATTAAAACAACTGGCTTTTTCTGCATCCGGAAGATTACAACAGGTTAGAGGATTTACCGATGTAAAAATCAGAATGAGAGAAGATGAACCAGAGGTTATAATTTCTGTGGATTATGATAGACTTGCGATATTTGGACTTACAACTTACTTCTTTAGCAATACATTGCATTGTCAATTGAGAGGACTTATTGCTACACAATACAGAACAGAAGGTAAACAAATAGAGACTATTTGCAGATTATATCCGAATAGTATTAATAGTGTTTCTCAAATACCGTTTATAGGTATTGTAAATCCAAGAAAGGATGTGGTTTTTGTAGGGCAAGTCAGCGATATATCTCAAATAAAATCTAATCAGGAAATATGGAGAAAAAATAAAAAAAGATTTATTCAAATAAGTGCCAACAGAGCAAAACTCGGACTTACAACTGCAGCAGAAAAAATAGAAGCTACTTTAAAAGGAATATCTTTTCCACAAGATTATTCATTTAATATTTCCGGTGATTATGAAAAAACCGTTAAAAACAGAGGTCAGTTTTTCCTTGTGGTTTCTCTTACCGTCATACTTATATTTTTTGTTTTAGCTTCTATTTTTGAATCTTATTTACAACCGATGCTGATAATGTTTTCTTTACCTTTAAGTATAATAGGAGTTGCTTTTTCTTTGTTTATATTTAAAAAACCTATCAGTTTGGGTGTATGGATTGGTATAATGATTTTATTTGGATGTATTGTTTATAGCTCTATTATTATTGTAGATAAAATCAATACAAGAAGAATAGGAAGAACAAATTTAGTCAGAGTTATTTTTGAAAGTTGTAAAGAAAGATTAAGACCGGAACTTATAACATTGCTTATGAAAACATTAGGTTTGTTACCTATGGTTTTAAGTAGAGATGAGTCAGCTACGATGTGGAGATCTTTGGGGCTTACGGTATTATGTGGTACTATAGCCGGAACAATTCTTACAATGTTGATAATTCCAACAGCTTACTATGTTTTGGAAAAACCCAAAAGCAGTTTATATAAGTTTTTTAAAGTACTTGGCTTTTTATTCATATTAAATTTAATTAGTAAATTATTTAATAAAAATAAAATTAGAAATAATATAGAGAGAGAAAAATTATGAGTTTATTAAGACTTCCGGTAGATAGACCGGTTACAACCGTTATGATATTTTTATCAATAATTCTTATGGGTGTTATTGCTTGGACAAGAATTCCGCAAGAATTGTTCCCGGCAATGGAATATCCTCAAATTACAATTGTTACCAAGTATGAAGGAGCAGGACCTGAAGAAGCGGAAAAACTTATAAGTAAATTGATTGAAGAAACTGCGGGAACTGTAAAAAAAATAAAAAGAGTTTCATCAATATCTAAAGAAGGAGTTTCTATTGTTTCTTGCGAGTTTTTATGGGGAACAAATATGGATTTTGCTTCAATGGATATAAGAGAAAAGATTGATTTAATAAAAGAAGCTTTACCTAAAGATGCTTTGGATCCTGTTGTGCTAAAATATAATCCTATGCAAGTAGAAGCTATGATATTATCTGCTACATATAAGGACATTCAACCTAATTTAATGCAAATGGCAGATTTAAGAAATACATTGAAGAAAAATGTTAAAGATGAATTGGAAAGATTGGAAGGAGTTGCAAAAGTAGATTTAAAAGGTGGAGAACAGAAAGAAATTTTGGTAGAAATAGATAAAGGAAGGCTTCTTGCAAATCAGCTTGCTATAACCGATGTTGTTACTTCTTTACAAACAGCAAATGTTACTTATCCTGCAGGAACAATTAAAGAAGAAAAACATGAATATATTGTTAAAACTGTAGGAGAATTTAAAAATCTTGAAGATATAAGAAATCTTTCTTTTGGTAAACAAGATCAGCAACAGGGTAATGCAAGATATAGAAGAGATAGAACCTATCAGGGAGAAACAGGTGAAAAAATTGTTTATATGCGAGATGTAGCTAATGTAAAAGAATCTCTGCAAGACAGAAAAGGTATGTCCAGATACAATTCAAGAGATAATATTTCTATCGGAATATACCCTCAATCAGGTGCAAATTTAATTAATATGTCAAAGCTTGTTCATAAAAAAATTGAAGATTTAAAAGAAAAAATTCCTGAAAATATAGATATAAAAATAATTTATGATCAGTCAATATTTATTAAACAGTCTTTAACAAGTATTTATCAATCCGGATTACAAGGTATTTTACTAACATTTATTTTATTATATTTTTTCATGAAAAGTTTTGTCGGTTCAGCAATTATTAATACTGCAATACCTATAAGTATGTGTGTAACTTTAAGTATTATGTATTTCCAAGGTATTTCAATTAACTCAATGTCCTTGGGAGGTTTAACCATAGGTATCGGTATGGTTGTTGATAACGGTAATGTTGTTATAGAAAATATTTTGATGGCATTGCATAGAAATAAAGATTTGCCGAAGAAAGAGTGCATATATCAGGCATCATCAACTTTGCTTGCCCCAATTTTAAGTTCTACAATTACAACTATCGCAATATTTATACCATTTATTTTTGTTGCAGGTATGATAGGACAACTATTTAAACAGTTAGCACTTACAATTACTTATGCTATGATAGCTTCTATTTTTTCGGCTATGTTTTTAGTTCCAAGACTTTCACTTACCGCTAATGTTAAAAATATTTCAATTACGGCAGGTAAACAGGCTATTCAAGATTATTTTGTTCCTTTATTAAAATCTGCATTAAATTTAAAAGCCGGTAAGGTTTTTATATTTATATTTTTATATGCAATGTTGGGAGTAGCTACAACTTATTTTATACCAAAAGAATTTTTAGCAAAATCGGATGAACGAAGATTTGTTTTAAATATTGCTATGCATCCCGATACTCCTCTTGAAGTTACGGATAGTGTAGTTAAAAGAATAGAAAAAGCACTAACAAGATATGAAGAAGTTAAAGATGTCTCTACAACGGTTGGTTCTACCGGAGGAAATAACAGTGGAGGCGGAGTAGAAACTACCGGCTCTTATCAGGCTAGAATAATAACAAATTTAACTCCTAAAGGTAGGTCTACAAATGAAATTGTTGCTGATTTAAGTGACGAAATTAAAAAATGGAATGTAAAACATTTGGATGTTGAATTTGTTACACAGCAAGGTCTTTTTGGTTCAGGAATAGGATCAAGTTCCGGAGTAACAGTTGAATTAAAAGGAAAAGAATTATCAAAACTTAGAGAATATGCTGATAAATTAAAAGCTCATATGGAAAATATGCCGGAATTTTATGGTATAAAAATAGATCCTTCGGATGAAGTTCCGGAGTTGAGATTGACAATAGATAGAGAAAGAGCTTCCTTATTCGGATTATCTACACAGGATATTGCTGCAATGACTCTGGCAGGTATTAAGGGATTTGTTGCTACAAAATTAAAATTACCCGATGATGAATTTGATATTAGAGTTAGAATGAAAGCAGAAGATAGAGATACTTTGGATGAGGTTTTGAATATGACAGCATATTCTCCTTGGGGTTTGACTATTCAGTTAAAACAAATAGCTCAAGCAAGTTTTGTAAAAACTCTTCCTGCAATAAAAAGAGTTGAGGGAGAAAGAACTTATCTTATTACTGCAAATGTTAAAGGAAATTTTACAGAGGCAGTTAATGAATTACAAGTTTTGTTAGATGATATGTATAATAATAAAGATGTTACCACTGTTATTACCGGAGAAAAACTTGCAATGAAAGAAGCTTTATCACAGGTATCATTTGCTTTGATATTAGGTATTATAATTATTTATATGATTCTTGCTTCTGAATTTGAGTCGTTACTGCAACCTATAATAGTTATGACTGCGGTTCCTTTAGGTATAATAGGATCTATTGTTACATTACTTATTACCGGACAATCAATCAATTCCATATCTATGTTGGGAATTATAATGTTAGTAGGAAATGTTGTTAATATTTCTATTTTGTTGGTAGACAGATATAATTATTATCTTTCAATGGATCCCGAGAAATATAAAAACGATATGATGTTATTAAAACAAATGGTTGTATCTACTACGGCAGACCATATAAGACCAATTGTAATGACTACATTAACTACCATTGTCGGTCTTGTTCCTTTAGCTTTAGGTCTTGGTGAAGGTGCAACAACCAACCAACCTATGGCCATTGCCGTATGCGGTGGTTTAGTTTTTGCATTAGGTCTTGCATTATTGTTTGTTCCATTTATATATTTATATTCTAAAGGAATGAGAAACTAAAAAATAGAAATATTAACATAAATTTTTTGCTGAAAAAATGAAAACGGCTAGAGAATTAATAACGGTTAATACATATAAAACTTTAGTTTTGTTTTGAGCTGATAAAAAAGGTTTGTTTGACGAGATAGATAAAAAGTATTATCCGAATTTATATGCAAGTTTATTTTAATAAACTTTTTTTAAAAAAATATGAAAATTTATTTTTGATATATATAATAGAAAAGTTTTTATATTGAATAAAATTTTATTTCTGTATATCTTTTATATCTTTGCTGTTTTCAGTTCTTTCTTTCTTTTTAGAATCTTCTTTTTTCTTTTTTAGATATTTTAGATATTCTTCAAATGTAAAAATCTTATCTTTATCTGTCTCGTCATAAAGCCAAACAAAAGATCCATATCTTTTTGTAAGTTCAATTTTTTCTAAATTTTCTGAGACCTGATCATTAAACCAAGCGGAAGAAATAACAACTTTTTTTATTGTTTTTAAACCTGTTTCTTTTTGTTTATCTTTATTATTATCTTTACCTTTTTTCTTTGTTTTTAAATTAGCTTTTAATGTCGGTTCCAGTTCTTTTTTTGCGAAAACTAAAAGTTCTGTTCTTAAAATTTTTCTTATTTCGTTGAGTAAAGGTGTTGATTCTTTAAATATAACATATAAAACTATCGGATAATCTTTATTATATTGTTTTATTTGAACAAGATAATTTTCTCTATCTATAAAGTTTATTATACAGTTCTCTTCATTATTATCCGGTTCACAAAAACAAAATGTCGGTAATATTAAAACAGATATAATGAATGCAAGTTTTGTTAAAACTTTCATTTTAAAATATCCTTTACAATTTCGTTTTCTAAAATTTTTTTAACAACCTGTTCTGATGTTAAATCATCGGTATTAATTGCAAAATCACATTTTTCATAAGCTTTTTGTCTTTTAGCTAATAGTTTAATTATACCTTCTAACGGATTTGTCAATTTTTTTAATATTGGTCTGGAATCAAGTTCTCCAATTCTATTTAAAATATGATTTGCAGAGGCATAAAGATTTATTATTATTCCATTTCTTCTTAAATTTTTAACATTTACGGGATCAATAACAGCACCTCCGCCACAAGATATCACATAATCATCAAAATTTGATATTAATGCAATTGTTTCACTTTCAAATTTCCTAAATTCAAGTTCACCGACTTTTTTAAAAATATCACTAATTTTTGTATCTAATCTTTCTTCTATCATTTGATCGGTATCAATAAAAGGTCTATGAATTTCTTCTGCTAAAAGTTGCCCAACAGTAGTTTTTCCTGTTCCCATAAAACCAGTTAAAACAATATTTTTCATTATAATCCTTTTATCCTTGAAATATAAGATTTATAATTTTTTTTCATATCTTCTAAAGAATCTCCGCCAAACTTTTCTACCATAGCTCTTGCCAGTTCATAAGCTACAGCAGCTTCACCTACAACTCCTGCAGCAGGAACTGCACAAACATCACTTCTAACAGCTTCTGCTTTATCTGGCTTCTTGGTATGTATATTTACAGATTTTAATTGTTTTATTAATGAAGGAATAGGTTTCATTGTACATGTTATTTCAATATCTTGTCCGTTACTCATTCCCCCTTCAGTTCCACCGGCTCTATTAGTAGTTCTATAAAAACCATTTTTGTTTGAATAAAAGATTTCATCATGAGCTAAAGAACCCAAAACTTTTGAAAAATCGGTTCCTAATCCAAATTCAACTGCTTTTATGGCTTGAATAGACATCAAACTTTGGGCAAGTCTCCCATCAAGTTTTAAGTCCCATTGTGTATGGCTTCCAAGTCCTATAGGAACATTTTCTGCTATAATTTTAAATTTTCCGCCTAAAGTATCACCGTTTTTAGATGCTTGTTTTATTGCTTGAATCATTTTTTTTGATGCAACTTTATCCGGACATCTTACAAAAGACATTTCTGTTAAATGTTGTATATGTTTTTTATCAATTGTGCTTAAATTTGCCGAAACTTTTCCTATTGAGGTAACATAAGAGTAAATATTTATTCTAAACTCTTTTAACAATTCTCTGCAAACAGCCCCGACTGCAACTCTTGCTGCTGTTTCTCTTGCGGATGCTCTTTCTAAAATATCTCTAAAATCATTAACTCCATATTTCATTAATCCCACTAAATCCGCATGTCCCGGTCTTGGTTTTTGAAGATACTTACCATCTATATCAACAGATGTTGGAGACATAACAGCTTGCCAATTTTCCCAATCTTTGTTATAAATAAGAAGTGTTATGGGTGAACCCAAAGTTCTTGCATATCTAACTCCGGACAAGATATTAACTTGATCGGTTTCTATTCTCATTCTGTTACCCCTACCATAACCTTTTTGTCTTCTGGCAAGATCAACATCTATATCTTCACTATTTATATTTAACCCTGACGGAATACCTTCAAGTATTGCCAGTATTGCTTGTCCATGTGATTCTCCGGCCGTTGTAAATCTAATCATTTTTATTATATCTCCTTAAAAAATTGCTCTATTTTTTTTGAGGTATTAATTTTTGCAAAAAATCCATATGGAATTTTTGAGGTATTGAGCATCATTTATTATTCTAATTATTCAAATATTTGTGAATATTTTTTGCTGCTTGTTTGCCCATACCCATAGCTTGAATAACAGTGCTACCGCCTGCTATATCTCCACCGGCAAAAATACCTTTTCTTGTTGTCATAAACTTATCATCAACAATCAAATGACCTTTTTTGTCTGTTTCAAGTCCCTTCGTCAATGAAGGTAATATCGGATTAGGATTTAATCCTAAAGCAAGAACTACTAAATCTGTTTCTATTATGAAGTTTGAGCCTTCTATTTCTATAGGTTTTCTTCTTCCGGAAACATCAGGTTCTGTTAATTTCATCTTTACACATTCTACCGCTTTTACAAAACCTTTATCATCAGCAATAAATTTTGTTGGTGCAGTTAACTCTATAAATTCTATACCTTCTTCCAATGCATGCTTTCTTTCTTCAAGTCTTGCCGGCATTTCATTTTGTGTTCTTCTATAGACTAATTTTACAGTCTCAGCTCCAATTCTTTTTGCTGTCCTAACGGAATCCATTGCGGTGTTTCCCCCACCGATAACAACAACATTCTTACCTTTATGAACAGGAGTATCATATTCCGGAAATTGAAAAGCATTCATTAAATTTATTCTAACTAAAAATTCGTTAGCAGAATAAATGTTATTAAGATTTTCACCTTCTACTCCCGGAAAAGTAGGAAGTCCTGCTCCTGTTCCAACAAATATTGCTTCAAAACCTTCTTCTAATAAATCTTCAACTGTTTTTGTTCTGCCAATTAAATAATTGAATATAAACTTTATTCCAAGATTTTTTAATGATTCTACTTCTTTATCTAAAACTGCAACCGGTAACCTAAATTCAGGAATACCATATCTTAAAACTCCTCCGCTATCGTGCAAAGATTCAAATATTGTAACATCATATCCCAGCTTTGCTAAATCTCCCGCACATGTAAGACCTGCCGGTCCTGACCCCACTACTGCTACTTTTTTACCGTTAGGTTTTATGTTATATTTTTCTTCTTTAATGTTTTTGGAAGCCCAATCTGCCGCATATCTTTCAAGATTACCTATAGCAATAGGTTCTTGTTTGATACCTAATATACATTTGCTTTCACATTGCTTTTCTTGAGGACACACCCTACCGCAAACAGCAGGTAAATTACTTTTATCTTTTATAATTTTTATGGCACCTGCCTGATCATTGTTAGCTAAATAATGTATAAATTCCGCAATATTTACTTCAACAGGACAACCTGTCATACACATAGGATTTTTACAATGCAAGCACCTCTTTGCTTCAAGTAATGCTTGTTCATCGGTATACCCTAAATTAACTTCTTCAAAATCTTTATTTCTTATATTTGGTTCTCTTTCAACCATCTTTATTCTTTGTGACATTTGCACTCCATATTGAGAATATCTTTATATTTTTCCAAAGCCAATTTTTCATTTTCTTTGAAAGCTCTCAATCTATTTGTAAGTTCTTCCCAATCTACCAGGTGACCATCAAATTCCGGACCGTCAACACAAGCAAATTTGATTTCTTTATTTACACTAACTCTACATGCACCACACATCCCGGTGCCATCAACCATTATAGGATTTAGTGATACGAGAGTTTTTAAATTATAATCTTTTGTCATATTTGATACAGCTTTCATCATAGGAACCGGACCTATTGCATATACAATACTAACTTTTTCTTTTTTTATTACATCAGCCAGTACCGTAGTAACAAAACCTTTTATTCCGTAAGAGCCATCGTCAGTAGCAACTAAAAGTTCAGAAGAATGTTCTTTGAGTTCTTCCTGCATTAATAACAAACTTTTATTTCTTGCACCAACTATTGTTATAACTTTGTTACCTGCTTTCAATAATGCACTGATAACAGGCAAAAGTTCTGCCGTTCCTACTCCCCCTGCTAAAGCAACAACCGTTCCAAAATTTTTAATTTCCGTCGGTTGTCCTAAAGGTCCGACTATATCTCTAATGTAGTCACCCTCTTTTAATGTTCCAAGTTGGGTTGTGGATTTTCCTGCTTCCTGGAATATGATTTTTATAGTTCCTTTTTCTAAATTCGTTCCTGCAACCGTCAACGGAAAACGTTCTCCTTTTTCGTTTAACCGTAGAACTATAAATTGACCGGGTTTGATATTTTTTGCAATATCTTTTGCTTCAATCTCAAAACTTTTTATCACCGACGATAAAACTTCTTTTTTTATAATTTTAAACATAATTCTCTACCAAATATAAATTTTAATTATTATATATCTTTTATAATAAAATAACAAATTTTTTTAAGTAATATTTTATTTTTTTTATATTATAAAAATTGTATTATATTGTATCATGAGAAATTTAAGTATAAAAAAATGTTTAGTTGAACATATAGATAAAGTTTTTGAAATAGATAAAAACAGTTCCTGTTATAATTGGACAAAGCAAATGTTTATAGCAGAACTTAATAATAAAAACTCAAATTTTAAAATATTAACTCTTGAAGACAGGATAATAGGATATATAATATATCAACAGATACTTGATGAAGCTGAAATTCTAAATATTGTTATTGATAAAAATTTTCAACAACAAAAATTTGGAAAATATCTTTTTGAAAAAACAATAGATGAATTAATTAAAAATAACATAAAAACCGTTTATCTTGAAGTCGGGCAAAATAATAAATCTGCAATAAATTTATATTTAAAATATGGTTTTATAAGCTATAATAAAAGAATAAACTATTACAAAAATAAAGAAACAGCCCTTCTTATGAAAAAAATTATAATAAAATAAAATTTTAATTTAGTTTATGTTCTTTTAAAAAATTTTTCTAAATCTAAAAGTGTTAAAGTATACACGGTAGGTCTGCCATGCGGACATGTCCAAGGCATTTTACAAGCAAACAATTCTCTTATCAATCCTTTTGCCTGAATATCAAAAATTTTGTCTCCTGCTTTAATACTTGTTCTGCAAGAAGCTCGTATTATTTTTTCTCTTACTTGTTCTATATCAATATTTTTTTCATCTTCCAAAAATGTAATCAATACATCTATTATTTCAATAAAATCAATATTGTTTCCTAAAAGTGCCGGATAAGAAGTTAATCTGAAACTGTTTTCTCCAAATTCTTCAATATCAAATCCTAAATTTTTGAATATTTCTAAATAATTTTTTATTATTATTGTTTTTGGTTTAGACAGTTCAAAAACATCAGGAATTAAAAGTTGTTGAATTTTTAAAGAATGTTTTTCTAATTGCATCAGGAACATTTCATATCTGACTCTTTCTTGTGCTGCATGTTGATCTATAATATAAAAAGTCTTATCTTTTTCAACCAGAATATATGTTTCAAAAATTTGTCCGACAAATTTAAAACTGTCTTCTTGTTTTAAAAAAGATTCTTGTTTAAATTCAATATTTTCTTTTAAGTCTGTATTTGTTTTCTCTTCTTTATTTATAACAGGAGCAGTAGTTTGATAAATGTTTTTATAATCTTCAATATTGAATTTTCGCGGTGAATGTTTTGGCTGACTATAACCACCATTAAACTTATAATTTTGCGGATACGAATATGGAACGGACGAACTCATTTTGTTTTCGGAATTAATATCTGTTTTAATGTTATTACTATCATTTTTTATATTTATGATATTACTTGGAGCATCTGATTCTAAAGAATTTTTTATAAATTTATAAAATAATTCATACATTTGATTTTCGTTTACAAATTTTATTTCTCTTTTAGTGGGATGAACATTTATATCTATATCAGAAGGATTTGTTTTTAAAAACATTATTAAACCGACATATTTTCCTACGGGAATCGTTTCTTTAGATGCTTGATTTATTGCATGAATTAACCATTTCGGATAATTAACACATCTGCCATTGACAAATAAATATTGAATGTTTTTTTGTGATAATGAATTTTCTCTGGATGTAATATATCCTTCAATCTCTATTTTTGGATGACAAAAAGAAATTTGTTTTAGTTTTTCCGCTATGTTTTTACCCAATACTTCTTCTATTCTTTTTATTTTTGAATCGGTTTTGTGATAATCAAATATAACCTTTCCGTCTGAAACTAATTTTAAATTAATATCATTTCTAACAAGAGCTATTTCATCCAAACAACTAATAATTTTTGATTTTTCCGTAATATCACTTTTTAAAAATTTTTCTCTTGCAGGAGTGTTGAAAAATAAATTTTTAACTTCAACCGTGGTTCCATAAGCTCCGGCCCAAGGTTCTATTTTAGGTGTTGTTTCTCCATCCATGTATAAGTTCCATCCGGAATTTTCATTTTTCTGCTGAGTTTTTATTGAAAACATTGAAACTGAAGCGATTGAAGGCAGTGCTTCTCCTCTAAATCCCAAAGAAACAAGATTTGATAAATCATCAAAATTTGTAATTTTGTTCGTAGCATGCCTGTAAATGCACATTTGTAAATCATCTTTGTTCATACCACAACCGTTATCAGTTAGTGATATAAGTTTTTTACCTGCTTTTTCTATCTCTATAGATATAGTCGTAGCCTTTGCATCAAGAGAGTTTTCAACCAGCTCTTTTACAACATTTAAAGGTCTTTCAACAACTTCTCCTGCTGAAATTTTGTTTATGGTTTTTTCATCCAATATTTTTATTGTCATCTTTTTATCTTTAATTTTTTATTATTATAAATTATATTTTTTTTAATAAATATATTTTCTGTTTTATATGATTTTTTCATAATCAATAAAATCCATAATCCATTCAATTGCTTTTTTTTAGAACATAAAATCAAAAATTCACTTTTATAAAAATCAATAATCAAATTAAAAAACTTTATCCGTAAAAAAATTCTTTTGCAATAGTTTTATTACCGTTTTGGGCAATTTATTTCTCTTAACACAATATTTGTTCGTTATATAAAAATTTATTTTTTATACTTTTCTTTCCACTCGGATAACAATTTTAAAGCATCTATCGGTCTTAAACTATCTATATCCGTATCTCTTAATTCTATCAAAATTTCAGGTTCAATTGAAGTAAATAAAGTAGGTTGTTGTATATCTTTTTCAAATTTTGAAAAATTTTTGTTTAAGTTTTTTTCTAATCCTCTTAATATTTCTGTAGCTCTTTTTGTTACGGTATACGGTAATCCTGCAATTTTTGCCACATGAATTCCATAAGATTTATCTGCTGCACCGTCAACTATTTTATGTAAAAAAATTACATTTTCATTCCATTCTTTCACATCTACACTTTTATTTATTATACCATTGTTATTTGCTAAAGATGTAAGTTCAAAATAATGTGTAGCAAACAAAACTTTTGCTCCATTATTTTTCTTAATATTTGTATCGGAAAAAGATTCTATTATTGCCCATGCAATAGACATTCCATCATAAGTAGATGTTCCCCTACCGACTTCATCAAGAATAATCAAGCTTCTATCGGTATATTGATTTAAAATGTTTGCCGTTTCCGACATTTCAACCATAAAAGTTGATTCTCCGCCTGCCAAATTATCTCCTGCTCCTATTCTTGTAAATATTCTATCAACTATTCCTATTTCTGCATAAGAACAAGGAACAAAAGAACCTATCTGTGCCATTATAACTATTAATGCCGTCTGTCTTAAATAGGTAGATTTACCGGACATATTCGGACCGGTTATGATTATTACTCTGTCTGTTGTGTCATTTAATGTAATATCATTTGCAACAAATGTTCCTGTTTTTAAAATCTGTTCCACTACCGGATGTCTTGCATCTTTTAAAATTAAGTTTTTACTGTTTGAAATTAAAGGACAACAATAGTTGTATTTTATTGCATTATCGGCAAAAGATAAAAATATGTCAAGTTCTGCAACCGTAGATGCTAAATTTAATATATAACTTGCATAGGTTGCTATTTCTTGGCGTAAAGATATATAGATTTCTCTTTCTAATTTAATTATCTTATCCTGTGCGGAAATTATTTTTTCTTCCAATGTTTTTAATTCTTGAGTAATATATCTTTCTGAATTTGTAAGAGTTTGTTTTCTAATATAATTCGCAGGAACTAAATGAATATTTGATTTTGTTACATCTATATAATAGCCGAAAACAGATGTATAACCGATTTTTAATGTAGATATTCCGGTATTTTGCTTTTCTTTTGTTTCTAAATCAGATATATATTTTTTTGCATCTTTACTTAACAATCTGTATTCATCTAACTCTTGCGAAATTCCTGTTTTTATAACAGAGCCGTCTTTTAAAAGTATGGGAGCTTCCGGTTCAATGTATTTTTCTATTTTGTTTATAATTTCTATAGCAACACTTATATCTATGTTATTATTAAAATATGAAACAGTTTCTAATTTTTTTAATATATTGTTTATAATAATTAACGAATCTTTTAAAGACAATATCTCTTTCGGATTAGCTCCGCCGCTAACAATTCTTGACACAATTCTATCTAAATCATGGACAGATTTTAAATCATCTCTAACTTCATCTTTTAAAGAAGAATTTTCTATAAATAATTTAGTTTTATTTTGTCTGTAAGTTATTTCTTGAATATTCAATAAAGGCTTTACTAACCAACTTCTTAATAATCTTGCACCCATTGGTGTAACGGTGGAATCTATTGCATTAAGTAATGAGCCTTCTTGTTTTAAAGTAGATAAAGCTTTCAATATTTCTAAATTTTTTATGGCAACATAATCCAAAACCATAAAATCATTGCTTTCTATAAATTTTATATTTTGCAATATGGATATTGTCTGTGGCTGATTTTCTTTAATGTAAACAAAAATAGAACCTACTGCAGAAATTATATCCTTTTTATCTGCTATATTAAAATGTGATAATGTTTGAATATTTAGGGTTTTTTTGATAAAGTCGTTACAATAACTGCTATCAACATAAATATCTTTTATAGGTGATGATAATATATCAAATTTTTGCAAAATATTTTGTAATCTTTCATTTGTGAAATCTTTTTGAGAAACTATTATTTCATTAGGTTTGTATTTTGTAATTTCATTTTCTAAATTTGAGAATAATGTTCTATATGTAAAAAAATCTCCTGTAGAAATATCACAAAGGGCTATTGCTATATTTTTTAATTTATCATCTAAAATTATAGACATTAAAAAATTATTTTGTTT
>ONUQ01000108.1 GCA_900321055.1 uncultured Elusimicrobia bacterium | reverse complement strand
TCCTTTACTCTTTTTGGACTTTGGCTTATAGGCAGATGCCGTAAGAGTTATATGCCTTTTAACTGCGGTAACTTTTTTTGTTTTTTTAGCTTTAGATTTAGCCGGAGATTTTAATGTTGGTTTATTATTAATTTTTATACTCATTTCTACCTTGCTGTTTTTAAAATTTCTAATACTAAACTTTCAAAATTCATACCGATATATTTTGCCGCATCCGGAAATAACGAAGTTTTTGTCATTCCGGGCAAAGTATTTAACTCTAAAACATATAAGTTGTTATTTTTATCTGCTATCATATCTACTCTGCATGTTCCGTTGCACATAAATTCACCGAAAATCTTTAGTGCAATATTTTGAGCCTTTTTCAGAACTTTTTCCGGTAACCTTGCCGGAATAATATGGTTAGATTGTCCTACCGTATATTTGGATTTAAAATCATAAAATTTGCCTTTGGGAACAATTTCTATAACAGGTAAAGGTTTTCCGTTTAAAACACCAACCGTAATTTCTACACCTTTTATATACTCTTCTACCAACACTCTGTCTTCAAAAGAAAAAGCCAACTTCACGGCTTTTTCAAATTCTTTTTGATTTTTTGCTATGGATACACCTATTGCCGAACCTTGTGACGGAGGTTTTACAACTACCGGAAATTTAGGCATATCAAAAGGTTTATTCTTTTCAATCATAAACCATTTTGCTGTAGGAATTTTTGCATACTCAAACATCTTTTTAGAGATAATTTTATCTATACTTGCCGAACTTGAAAAAACTCCACAGCCCGTATATTCAATACCCATAATTTCAAGCATACCTTGAATTGTGCCGTCTTCACCCATAGTTCCATGCAGAATAACATAAGCAATGTCTATTTTTTCTTTTATAAGTTTTACTGCCACATTTCTGTCTACATCTATCAATACTACATTAAATCCCAGCTTCTTTATAGCTTCATAAACTGCTTTACCCGACATTAAAGAAATTTCTCTTTCTGAAGAAGTCCCACCGCATAATACACCGATTTTTTTATTTTTTAAATCTGTCATTTTATTATTTTTATTTCAGTTTCTAAATTTATATCATATTTTTTTCTGACTTCATTTCTTATAAACTCTATCAAATTTAACATATCTTTGGCACTACCGTTACTTTCGTTTATAATAAAGTTCGCATGTATGTTAGAAACTTTAATATCTCCTATGCTATAATTTTTAAGATTTAGAGAATCTATCAGTCTTCCTGCACTGTCATCTTTAGGATTTTTAAATACACAGCCAGCATTTTTAGTACCAATAGGTTGAGAAATCTTTCTTTTATTTATCTCTTGTAAAATAACCTTTAAAATATCATTTTTGTTTGTTTTTTTCAATATGAAAAAAGCTCTGATTATAATGCATTGTTGTAAGTTACTCTTTCTATATTCAAATTTTAAATCTTTTTTTGTTAATATTTCTTTTTTTCCGGTAAAATTTACCACTTCTACTTTATCCAAAACGGAAGATACGGATAAGTTTTTTATTCCTGCATTACCGTAAATCGCTCCGCCTACCGTTCCGGGAATTCCTACAAAATATTCCAATCCGCTTAATTCTCTGTCTGCTGTCATTTTTGATAAAAAAGATAAATTAACGGCACTACCGCAAATAATTTGGTTTTCTTGTATTTCATATTTACAAAAATCACCGCAAAGTTTTATGATTATCCCTCTAAATCCTTCATCACTGAATAAAATATTTGAACCTCCGCCGATGATATAAAATTTTATTTTATTATTATATATAAATTTCAGCACTTGTATTAATTGTTGTTCGTTGAATATCTCTACAAAATAATCCGCATTACCACCGATTCCTAATGTAGTATGTTTTGATAACGGTTCATTCTGTTTTATATTACAACCCGTTGGAGATAGTTCCGATAATATATTTTTATCCATAATACCTTTTTTATGTAATGTTAAAATACCGAACTATTTTACATAAATACTAAGAATTTTTAAATGCTTTTTAAATGCTGTTGAATATATTAAAAAAAAAATATATAATTTGCAGTTGAAATAAAAGAGATTTGTGTTGCTTTTATATCTTTTTTGGTGTATAAAAACATTAATTAGCAGGAAATGTTTTAGATTGCAGTTTTGTTGTTTTGATATATAAAATATGTGAATATATAAAAATTTTGAATAGCTATGTGTGAATAAAAGAATCAGGTATTCTTGAACTTTTATCACGATGGAGCTTATTAAGGAGTAAAAAGTGGCAGAAAGTATAGATATTAAAAGTTTAAATGAAAAAGTAAAACAACAATCTTTAGCTATAGTAGGGTTATTAAGTGAGGTTTCAAAGGTTATAGTTGGGCAGAGTTATATTCTTGAAAGAATACTGGTAGGTCTTTTGTCAGACGGACATATTTTGTTAGAGGGTGTTCCCGGTCTTGCAAAAACTTTGGCAGTTAACTCTGTTGCAAAAGCAGTATCGGGGGATTTTAAAAGAATTCAGTTTACTCCTGATTTATTACCTTCCGATTTAACCGGAACATTGATTTATGATTCAAAACAGGGAGATTTCAATGTAAAAAAAGGTCCTGTTTTTTCAAATTTTATATTGGCGGATGAAATCAACAGAGCTCCGGCAAAAGTTCAAAGTGCTTTCCTGGAAGCCATGCAGGAAAGGCAGGTTACAATAGGTGATGTTACTTATCCGTTACCGGATCCTTTTTTAGTTTTAGCTACTCAAAATCCTATTGAACAGGAAGGTACATATCCTTTGGCTGAAGCACAAGTTGATAGATTTATGCTTAAATTAAAATTGGATTATCCTACCGAACAGGAAGAAAGAGCAATATTGGAGAGATATTCTACAAGAAAAAAAATAGAAGTAAGTTCCGTTGTTACACTAAAAGATTTAGAAGATGCAAAAAAAGCGGTTGATGAAATTTATGTTGATGATAAAGTGAAGAATTATATAGTTGATATAGTTATTGCAACAAGAAAACCTGAAAAATACGGTCTTGAAAACCTAAAAAATTTGATAGCTTTCGGAGCATCTCCAAGAGCTACGATTAATTTAAATAGAGCAGGTAAGGCTCTTGCATTTTTAAAGGGTAGAGGTTTTGTTACCCCGGAAGATATTAAAGATATTGGTTTGGATGTTTTAAGACATAGAGTTTTGACGACTTATGATGCAGATGCACAAGAGCTTACCAGTGATGATATAGTAAAACAAATTTTTGACGGTGTTGAAGTTCCGTAAG
>ONUQ01000106.1 GCA_900321055.1 uncultured Elusimicrobia bacterium | reverse complement strand
TACAATTGCTTGACAATATGAACCACTTTTTATATTATAAATTATGGATAATTTTGACCTTTTACAAAAGAAATTAGAGAAATTAATTAAGAATTATAATGTTGTAAAAGATGAAGTCTCCAAATTGAAAGCCGAAAATACTTTTCTTAATAATGAAATTAATAAATTAAGAAAAAATAATTTTGATTTGATAGATTTTAAAAACAAACAAAACAAGGTTATTGAAAAGATAAAAAAAATTATAAGAAAAATAGATTCGTTAAAAGGTGTATAGTGAGCATAGAAAGGGAAGTTAAAATAATGGGATTACCTTTAAAGGTAAGTGTTGGAGATGAGCAAGAATTAGAATTAAATTCTATAATATCTTTTGCGAATGAAAAGTATACGGAAGCTGAAAGAAAAAATAATAATATTGTTGATTCTAACAGATTAAGAGCAATAGCTGTTTTAGAAATTGTAATGGAATTACAAGCAATTAAGGGTGAGAAAGAAAATAACGAAGAAAAAAGTAACAAAAAAATAAAAAATTTAATAGATATGATAGATTCTTTGAATTTGCCGGTATAAAATACAGCAAAATAAAAATATATAAACCCTGCATTGTTGGTGATTCTTTGTTAGAGTATTTATTCCGATGAAGTTCTTTAGGAGAAAATACATGCGAGTTATGCAAATTAGCATAGACCATGTTTCTCACTTATTAGTAAAGGGCTTTAAATACCTGACGGACACGGCACATGCGGGGTGTTTTCTTTTTATGGAACAAAAAGATTTGTTTAGAGAAAATCTTGAAAGGGATGATAAGTATAAACCTTTAGCTTCAAGGATGGCACCGACTACTCTTGAAGATTATATGGGACAGAATAATATTGTAGGGGACGGAAAACTTTTAAGAAGAGCAATAGAAGCTGATAGTTTAGGCTCTGTTATCTTTTATGGTCCTTCCGGTTGCGGTAAAAGTGCTTTGGCAAATATAATTGCTTTAAAAACAAAAGCATATTTTGAAAAAGCAAATGCCGTTTTAATAGGTATAAGTGATATAAGAAAAATATTAGAGTCTGCAAAAAACAGACTTTCAATGTCAGGCAAAAAAACTATATTGATGTTGGATGAAATACACCATTTCAACAGATCTCAACAGGATGCTCTATTGCCGGATGTTGAAAAAGGAATAATTACACTTATAGGAATAACTACGGAAAACCCTTTTTTTTATATTAATTCTGCCATACTTTCAAGAACTACGGTTTTTGAATTTAAAAAACATACTTATGCCGATCTTTTAAAGATTTTAGATAACAGTATTACAAATAAAGAAAAAGGATTTGGAAACTTAAATATACAAATTACGGATGAAGCAAAACAACATTTAATAAAATTTGCAAATGGGGATGCAAGAAGATTGTTAAATGCAATAGAAATTGGTGTTTTATCTACAAGTCCAAATTCTGACGGAGTAAGAGTATTTGATTTAAAAGTTGCAGAAGAGTCAATACAAAAAAGAACGGTAGTATATGATAGAAGCGGAGATCAACATTACGATCATATTTCTGCATTTATAAAATCAATGAGAGGTTCTGATCCGGATGCAGCGGTTTATTGGATGGCAAAAATGCTTGTTGCCGGGGAAGATCCGAGATTTATTGCAAGAAGAATTATTATTTGTGCAAGTGAAGATGTAGGTAATGCGGATCCCAGAGCATTGACTTTGTCTGTTTCGGCAATGCAAGCGGTAGAATTTTTAGGAATGCCTGAAGCACAAATAATTTTGGCTCAAGCTGTTACTTATGTTGCTACGGCACCTAAATCTAATTCCGCGGTTATTGCCATAAATCAAGCGGTTGAAGAAGTAAAAAACGGTAAGCAAAGAGATGTACCAAATCATCTAAAAGATGCGAATTTAGATGGAAAAGCTTTTGGACATGGTGACGGATATAAATATCCGCATAATTATCCGAATCATTATGTTGAACAGGAATATATGAATAATCCTGTAAAATTTTATGTTCCGTCTGATCAAGGTTATGAGGTAAAAATTAATGAACGAATTTCAAGAATCAGAAAAAAATAAGCTAAGGTATGAATATCTCAAAAAAAGAGATAAAATAGAACCTTTTTTAAGGTATACTTATAGCACTATGATTCTTTCTAAGATAAAAAAAATGAAAGAATATGAAGATTCTAAGATAGTTATGTTTTATTTATCTTATGGCTCTGAAGTTATCACCGATATGATGATAAATGAGTTTTTGTCGGACGGAAAAGAAGTGGCAGTTCCCGTAATACAAAATCCGGGTGACGGTATTATGACTGCCGTAAAAATTGATAAACTTGAGGATTGTATTGATAAAGTTTATGGAATCAGACAACCTGAATTTAATGAAGATGATGTTGTTGCCGGAAATGAAATTGATTTAATATTTGTCCCGGGAATAGCTTTTGATACCAACGGATACAGAATCGGTTACGGGAAAGGATATTACGACAGATGGCTTAAAGGTACGGATGTTTCAAAAAGAGTAGGAATTGCATTTGAAGTACAGTTGATTGAAAAAATACCTAACGGAAAATATGATTTGCCCGTAGGTAGAGTATTGACTGAAAAAAGAGTAATAGAAATTGTAAAAAATTAAGTTTGCGAAAAAGGGGAACAAGAATTATGGATAGTTTAATTATTTTAATTGGAATCGGATGTTTTTGTGCAGGTGTAGCCGGTGGTTTTATTTTAAGATATATATTTGCAAAAATGTATGCAAATTCTGTTGAACAAAAATCGGATACTATATTAAATGAAGCAAAAATTAAGGCAGAATCTCAAGCAAAAGAAAGATTAATTAAAGCTAATGAAGAAGCTGAAAAATCAAGAAAAGAGGCCGAAAAAGAAATTAAAGAAAAGAAAGTAGAAATTCAAAATGTTGAAAAAAGATTAAATCAAAGAGAAGAAAATATTGATAAGAAAATGGATTTGCTTGACAGAAAAGAGAGAGATTTACAACAAAAAGAAAAAAATATAGATACTAAAGAAAAAAACATAGAACAAAAAATAACCGAAGTAGAGAATATAAAAAACGAACAGAAAGCTGTTTTGGAAAAAATTTCCGGACTTACAAGAGAAAATGCGAAAGCAATGTTACTTAAAGAAATGGAAGATGAAGCTAAAAGAGATGCAGCTATTATGTATAAAAGATTGGAACAGGAAACAATGGAAAATGCAGGTAAAAAAGCAAAAGAAATTCTTTCGCTTGCCATTCAAAAAGTTGCTGCGGATCATACTGTTGATACGACAACATCAACCGTTCAAATTCCAAACGATGAAATTAAAGGAAGAATTATAGGCAGGGAAGGCAGAAATATCAAAACATTTGAACAGGCTACCGGTGTAGATTTGATTATTGATGATACCCCGGAAACCATTACGATTTCGGCTTTTGACGGAGTAAGGAGATTTGTAGCTAAAAAAGCTTTAGAAAAACTTATTGCTGACGGCAGAATCCATCCTGCAAGAATAGAAGAAGTTGTTCAAAAAATGCAAAAAGAAGTTGAAGATATGATAAAAGAAACCGGAGAACAGGCGGCAATAGCTTCTGGAGTTCCGGGACTTCATCCTGAAATTATTAAGTTGCTTGGAAGACTTAAATTTAGAACTTCTTACGGACAAAATCAATTGCAACAT
>ONUQ01000102.1 GCA_900321055.1 uncultured Elusimicrobia bacterium | reverse complement strand
TTTTTTACATTGCATTGTCCATATTCATTACTCCCAACGGCAACAACGGTTCCGTCTTTCTTTAGTCCTACGGTATGCCTTTCTCCTGCCGATACGGCTACTATATCTTTCCAATTATTCACATTGCATTGTCCATAGTCATAAATAGTACCTCCAACGGCAACAACGGTTCCGTCTTTCTTTAGCCCTACGGTGTGCTTTCCTCCTGCCGATACGGCTACTATATCTTTCCAGTTATTCACATTGCATTGTCCGTTACTATTATCTCCAACGGCAACAACGGTTCCGTCTTTCTTTAGCCCTACGGTATGCATTCCTTCTGCCGATATGGCTACTATATCTTCCCAATTATTCACATTGCATTGCCCGCATTTATTATTTCCAACGGCAACAACGGTTCCGTCTTTCTTTAGCCCTACGGTATGCATTCCTTCTGCCGATACGGCTACCGATAATTTGTTTAATTCATTTAAATCATCATTTATTTCTATTGCAGTAGGAAAAGACCTCATCTTGTTTTTTAATAAATCTGTTATTTTAGTGAAAATTTTTAGTTTGTGGTCATTACTAAGTTCTAATATTATTTTTGATATTGTTTGTTGATTTTCATGTTTTTGTTTATAAATATTAAATATGTTTATTTCATCAAATTGTTTTATTGTTGCAGAAATGCCGATATTTCTTTCTGTTTTTGTGCCCAAATGTTTCACATTAAATGCAACCAACTCTTTTTTCAATTTATCATTTACCGAAAACAGCGGTTCTATTACAAACTGATTTGCTTTATCATGCATCAACTTTACTTTTTCTTTGCCCAAGTCGGAAAAATTATAATTTAATTTATATTTTTTCTTATATTTTACTTCTATTACAAAATATTCCTTATCGGAATTTTCATCTTCTATACCTATAAATTCTGCTTTACTGTTATTTCCATCATAAAAATTTGTAGTTTGAAAATATTGTAACTTTTCTATAAACGGTTTTAATGTTGTTAACATAGATTTTATGTTTCTTATTTTGTTTTCAAAAATGTTTTCTTCTGTTTCCTGCTCAAACTTTTCCGTTATTTGTTTATTCTTTTCTAATATTGCAATATATTCTTCGTCTGTTTCCCGTTTGTCTTTTTTCTTAGTTTTACAAGAAAATTTAATTGTTTCGTTATAACTTTTAAGAGTTTTTTCTTCGTTTTCTTTTGATAATGTTTCAAACTTATTTATTATTTCAGCGGTTTCTTGTTTTAATTTTGTTGCCTCTTGTATTGCTTGGTTTATTGATATTTTATCTGTATTGGTTTTCCAACTTTGTTGTTTTTCTTTTGCTTTATTTTCCAACTCTTTTATTTTTGCCTGGTTTTCAAGATCGGCTTTTATTATATTATCTTTTTCTTGTGCTATTTTTTGTTGTATTTTTAAGTTTTCCTGTTCCATTTGTTTCTTTAAAGCATTCAACTCTTTCTGTCTTTTCATTTCTTTTTTATTTTGGTCTTGTTCGGTTCTTGCAAATTCTTCTTTAGCTTCAACAGCCATTTTATTCAGTTTTAGTTCTCTTTGTTTTTGTTCTTCAACTAACAGTTGTGCCTGTAAAGATAATACTTGTTCGTATTGTTCGTATTCCTGTTTGGTTGCGGTTTTTAGTTTGTTTTCTAATTCTAAGTTATCTTTTTTTAGTCTTTCGGTTTTTTTTATTGCCTTTTGGGCTTGTTCTTTATATTTGTTGTCTTGCATTATCTTTTCTAAATATGCTTTTACATTATCCGTATCTATATTCACTTTTATTTTTACTTTAACATATTGGTCGTCTTGTTCTTTTGTAAAAGAACTTGCTTCTAAAACTGTTATTTTAGACATTGAATCGGCAAAACTTTTAAATTCATCTTTCGTTATCTGACAATTTTCTATTTTTAAATTTGTAGTTATAAATGTTCCGGCTTCTTCTTGAGCTTCTCTTGTAAGTTTTTGTTTAAGATAAGATATAACCTGATTTACCGATTGGTCTTTTTGAACGACGGATTCTTCCTGCTTTTCAAATATTTTTATTTGTGCAAAACAAAATACATTAAAAAACAATACTGATAAAACCGTTAAAAAAATTTTTTTCATAAATATTATACCTCAATATTAAATTTTATAAATTATGGCAAACATATAAAAAGTTTTTATTATATGAATGGAACATTTTTTGACATTTAAGACCATATTTTCTTTATTCTGCAAAAAAATGTTAACTTTATATTTTACTCTTGACTATTATACAAAAAATTGAAAAATACTTGTAAATGTTATAAAATTTTAAAAATATTTTAAATATCAGGTAAGGGGTAATTCTAATGGAAAATATGATATTAAAAGGTAGTGTTCATAAATACGGTGCAAATGTAAATACGGATGAAATAATTCCTGCAAGATATTTAACTACTTCAGATCCGAAAGAATTAGCAAAATATTGTATGAAAGATATAGATGACAATTTTGCACAAACAGTTAAAATCGGTGATGTTATAGTTGCGGATAAAAATTTCGGTTGCGGTTCTTCAAGAGAACATGCTCCGATATCAATTAAGGGTGCAGGTGTATCTTGTGTAATAGCAAAATCTTTTGCAAGAATATTTTTTAGAAATTCTATAAATATCGGGCTTCCCATAATTGAATCCGAAGAAGCTGTTGATAATATAGACAATGGTGATAAATTGGAAATTGATTTAGCAAAAGGTGAAATAAAAAATATAACAAAGAATAAAAAATATAAAGCTCAACCTTTTCCGGAATTTATGCAGAAATTAATAAAAGCCGGCGGGTTGCTTTCCTACATTAAAGGGGGAAAATAGTATGTCTAAAGTTTATAAAATAGCTCTTATTGGCGGAGATGGAACAGGTCCTGAAGTTTTAGCTGAAGGAGTAAAAGTTATTAATGCCGTTTCAGCTAAAACAGGTGCAAAATTTGAGTTTACGGATTTTGATTTAGGCGGTAAAAGATATAAAAAAACAGGTGAAATTCTTCCTGACAGTTGTGTAGAAGAGTTTAAAAAATTTGATGCAATGTATCTTGGTGCAATTGGCGATCCTGATGTAAAACCGGGAATACTTGAAAAAGGTATATTGTTAAGATTAAGATTTGAACTTGACCAATACATAAATTTAAGGCCGGTAAAACTTTATGAAGGTGTAGATTGTCCTTTAAAGAATAAAGAGCCGAAAGATATAGATTTTGTAGTAGTTAGAGAAAATACGGAAGGTCTTTATTTAGGTGCAGGCGGATTCTTAAAGAAAGATACTCCTTATGAAGTTGCAACTCAAGAGTCTATCAATACAAGGTTCGGTGTAGACAGATGTTTAAAATATGCTTTTGAATTAACAAAAAAAAGAAACAAAGACAAAAAACTTACACTGTGCGGAAAAACAAATGTTTTAACATTTGCATCTGACTTGTGGGAAAGAGCTTTTAGAGCAATGGGTGCAAAATCTTATCAGGATATATCATTAAACTATGTAAATGTTGATGCCGTATGTATGTGGATGATAAAAAATCCGGAATGGTTTGATGTTATAGTTACAGACAATTTGTTTGGTGATATTATTACGGATTTAGCAGCAATGATTCAAGGCGGTATAGGTATTTCTGCAGGCGGAAACATAAATCCTGAAGGTGTATCAATGTTTGAACCGATGGGCGGTTCCGCACCAAAGTATACCGGTCAAAATGTTATTAATCCGTTGGCTGCAATTAGTGCAGGTGCCATGATGCTTGAAACATTGGGACTTGAAAAAGAAGCTAAAATGGTAGAAAATTCCATAGCAAAATCTCTTGCAAGCGGGAAAATAAAATCTTTAGCTGCAGGAAAGATGGGAATGGGAACAACTGAAGTTGG
>ONUQ01000166.1 GCA_900321055.1 uncultured Elusimicrobia bacterium | reverse complement strand
TTTTTGTTTTAGGATGAATTTTTTTATTTTGCGGTTGTTTTTTTGGGGAGTAAAAATGAAAATAAAAATTTGCGGACTGTTTAGAGAAGAAGATATTGAATATGTAAATGAAGCAAGACCGGATTTTATAGGGTTCGTCTTTGCAAAAAGTCACAGAAATGTATCAATTGAAATTGCAGAAAATTTGAAAAATAAATTGGATAAAAATATTTTGTCCGCAGGTGTTTTTGTAAATGAAGATATAAATAAAATAGCTGAAATTTGTGATAGAAAAATTATTGATTTTGTTCAACTTCATGGTGAAGAAGATGATAATTATATAAGACAATTAAAAACCGTTTGTGGTAAAAACATAATTAAAGCCGTAAAAGTAAAATCAGGTGAAGACATTATCCGTTGGCGAAATTCTCCGGCAGATTGGTTAATGTTTGATGCGGGAACAGGTGAAGGAAAAACTTTTGATTGGAGTATATTAAACAATTTTATAAGACCTTATTTTCTTACAGGCGGTATCAATGAGAATAATATTGAACAGGCAATGAAATTAAATCCGTATTGTATAGATATATCAAGCGGAGTAGAAACAAATAAAGTAAAAGATAAACAAAAAATATTAAATGTTGTAAAAACCGTTAAAACAATCGGAAAATAAAAAATGACAAAAAATTCGCAAAAGCGAATCGTTATAAAATTTTTAGGAGTGTAAAAATGAGCAATACAAGATTTGGAATATATGGCGGACAATATATTCCGGAAACACTTATGAACGAGATAAAAAATCTTGAGAAACAGTATGAATACTATAAAAATAATCCTGAATTTGTAAAAGAACTTAACGATTTATTAAAAAATTATGCAGGAAGACCGTCTCTTTTATATTTTGCAAAAAATATGACTAAAGATTTAGGCGGAGCGAAAATATATTTAAAGAGAGAAGATTTAAATCATACCGGGTCACATAAGATAAATAATGTTTTAGGTCAGGTTTTGCTTGCAAAAAAAATGGGTAAAACAAGAGTTATTGCTGAAACCGGAGCAGGACAACATGGTGTTGCAACGGCAACCGCTGCCGCACTTTTAGGTTTGCAATGTGAAATTTTTATGGGAGAAGAAGATACTAAAAGACAAGCATTAAATGTGTATAGAATGAAATTGTTGGGAGCTAAAGTTCATGCAGTAACATCAGGAACAAAAGTTTTAAAAGATGCCGTAAATGAAACAATGAGAGAATGGTCTAACAGAGTGAATGATATTCTTTATGTTTTAGGTTCTGTTATGGGACCGCACCCGTTTCCTACAATCGTTAGAGATTTTCAAAGTGTAATAAGTAAAGAAGCCAAAGAACAAATTTTGGAATATGAAGGGAAACTTCCTTATGCCGTTGTTGCATGTGTAGGCGGTGGAAGTAATTCCATGGGAATGTTTTATAACTTTATTGAAGAAAAATCCGTAAAACTTATCGGTTGCGAAGCTGCAGGAAAAGGTATTGATACAAATAAACATGCCGCATCAATAGCTAAAGGGGAAATAGGAATTTTTCATGGAATGAAATCTTATTTTTGCCAAGATAAATATGGTCAAATAGCGGAAGTTTATTCAATTTCTGCAGGGCTTGATTATCCGGGAATAGGTCCGGAACATGCTTATTTACATGATATAGGCAGAGCACAATATGTTCCTGTTACGGACGAAGAAGCAGTAAGTGCATTTGAGTATCTTGCAAGAACGGAAGGTATAATTTGTGCAATAGAAAGTGCACATGCCGTTGCTTATGCAAAAAAAATAGCCCCTAACACAGATAAAAATGAAAATATAATAATTTGCCTTTCCGGAAGAGGAGATAAAGATGTTTCGGCAATAGCAAGATACAGAGGAGAAAAAATATATGAATAGAATAGAATTGGCATTTAAAAATAAAAAAGCATTTATACCGTTTATAACGGCAGGTTATCCCAATATGACTAAAACGGAAGATTTTATTTATGAGATGGTTTCGGCAGGTGCAGATTTAATAGAAATAGG
>ONUQ01000049.1 GCA_900321055.1 uncultured Elusimicrobia bacterium | reverse complement strand
GCATTTGAGAATCTGCCAAATCTTTTTGCGAACTTTTTTCATCAAACAACACTTTGTATTCAATAATTAAAGCTTCATCATCTTTAAAACCTAATGTATCTATAGAACCTTTTATCAATGTACCGTCACTATTAAAGTGCCATATAGAGACTTCGTTACTAAATGTATAATTTTGCTTTAGCATACTTTCATTATCTTCAATAATTTTATTGTTGTAAGACAATATATCAATTGCTTGATATTCTAAAGATTTTGTATCTTTTATATCGGTTTTAATTTCATCCACACAATTCATAAAATCTTTTGCGGTTTTTGTTTTAGGTAAAATATTTTGAACGGCATTGTGTAACATACTACCGATTTTAACTTTTTCCATTCTGTCTAAACTGTTAAGCACTCCTTTTTCATATTTGTTACTGATTTTACTTTTTATTTGACTTCTAACGGATTTTGTTTTTACGGATTTTGATATATCCATCTGTTCAAACTTGTTTTCATTTGAAATATAAACTATTGGAGGATTATCAACTTTTTCTTCTTTCTCTTCATCTGTTCTTATATCAACTCTATCAAAATTTTCAAAGAAATCAACTACAGCTTTTTCTATTTTGGATTTTCTCTTTGAAGATTTTGATATTGTTTCTTTTTTAGATTTGGCAATATTTATAAATATAATATCTGTTTTTGCTCTTGTCAGTGCCACATATAACAAGTTTAAACTTTCCGACATTATTAAATTTTTAATTTTTTTATATAAATCCAAAGAGCCTTTCCAAAGCTCCTGTCCGCTCTTTAAAATATATGCCGGAATATTATTCAAATAAGGGAAATAAGATATTGTTATTTGCGGGCTTGGTTGTAAAATATTTTTAAAATCTATATTGAACAACATTTTATATTCTTTTCCGTGTGTATCTAATCCCAGTTCCCGGAAATCTTCGTGACTCGTAAAGAAGTTTTTGTCTTCTTCAGTAACAACAACAACTTTATCATAGGTCAATCCTTTTGAACCGTGTATTGTTATAACATCTGTAGAATTATTGTCTGCATGAATACCTTCCGCTTCTATTGAATAGGAAGATAATGTTATATCTCCGGTTTCAATAATTGCTTTGGCGGTATCTATAAAAGATGTACCGTTCACATCTTGTATTTTTTTGTTTTCCGCCAGTTGTGCCCTTGTGAGGATATGGCAAAACAATCTTCTTGTTTCCTTTAAATCAATATCATTTGAAAATTTATGAGATAAACAGTTCCAAATATCATATTCATCAAATAATTTATAAACCGCTTCTATTCTATTGGAATAAATATTGTTTTGAGCATCTGCATATAACTTTTTAAATATTGCTTTAAACTTTTCAACAAAAGATTCTTTGTTTTCTAATTTATTAAAAATGTTTTTTATTATGTATTGTCCCGATGCCGACCAAAACATTGCAAACGGAATATTACCGGATAAATCTTGTGATAATGCCCCAAATAATATCTTTATAAATTTAAGTTCCGGTTTTAATGTTTTTGTTTTGTGTCCCTCTTGTTCGGAAATTGATAAAGATAATCTGTAATTTGCATTAAGTTCGTTTAACACATCCGATAAACCATTTAATACATTCACATATTTTATTTTTCTGACTAAAACGGCATTATTACCTTGAGAAAGGAAATCTTTTAATTTTGTCTTGTATTCTTCCGTTAATGCTAGTCCTGTCCAATGTTCTATTCTTGCTTTTTTGGTGCAATGTCTTATGCTATCATTTTCTAAAAGCTCATCATTTTTATCGTACCACCATTGAAAAAAACTTCTCACATAAGAACAAACTTTATTTATTGCATCCATAGTTTCTTTAGACAATATTCTTCTTGTTATTGAAAGAGAAGTTGTTTTAATTGTACCGGTTAAAGAGTGTCTGCATTCATTACCTATTTCCAAAAATTCTTTCGGATAAGAGTTTCGCCAACCGTAAATTGATTGTTTTATATCCCCTACTATCGTAACTTTTACCGGACAGCTTGTTGCACCGAACAATATAATAAAATAATTTTGTATAACATCGTTATCTTGTGCTTCATCTATATAAAGATTGTCAAAAATATAATCTTCGTCTTTAAGATTATCCAATAAATTATTAATATCATTATTTACAAGTTCTTTGACAAACAAATATATTACGGCATCAAAATCAAATATACCGTTAACAAACATTTTTGGCATATAATATTGTTCACCTATATACAACAATATTTGTTCGGTAAAGCAAGAACACATATTTAATAATTCGGTTATGTTCTTTAAAAATGACAAATACGGTTCCAGTTTTTCTTCTTCTTTTTGTTTTTCAGGCTTTTTTGCCTGCTTATAATCAACATTCGTTTCTATATATGCGAATGTTTCTTTTATTTTATAAATCTGTTTTGAAAAGTCCGTTGATATATCCGTATCTAATGCTTTAAAAAGTTCTTTTATTTCTTGTTTTGTTTCATTGGAATCAATATTACGGGCAGAGGATTTTCCTAACGATGCAAGAAAAAATACGGTTACTCCTTTTTCCGTAATAAATTGTTCAAAACTTCTTCTGTTGGTAAGTAACCAAAACAATTCAAATAATGCAGATTGTTCTCTGTTATTATCTTTTACTTTTAATATTTCTTTTAACGAGTCATAATTCCAATTTTTATAAAAGAATTCTTTAACACAATTATTCCATATAGGCTCGCTATCATCAGAAAAGGTTACTTCTGAAGGAAGACCTAACTTGTACCTAAACTTTTTTACCATTTCAAGAGCGAATGAATGTATTGTATAAACTTTCATATCTATACCTTGTGAAACAATATCTTCGCTTAATGTAGTTGCAGGTTTATTTTTACATTGTAACAATCCTCTAAAGATTCTGTCTTTTATTTCTTCCGTTGCTGAATTTGAAAATGTTAAGAAAACACTTTTATTAATATTTTCTACTGCCGTTTGATAATCTACCGAAGGAACACCGTTATTATAAACAAATATATTGTTTAATAAGGTATAAGTTTTTCCTGTTCCTGCAGATGCATTTATAAATTCGTTAATCATAATATATATCCTTTTTAATCTATAATCTTACAAGCATAATTAAAAGCACAATAATCACAACTTCCATTACCATTACATATTTGTTTATTGTTTAAAGGTAAATCATCTATATTATAATTTAAAACCGTTTTAAAATATTCTATAGACTCGGTTATTAAGTTTTCTATTTCGCTGTTATAGCCTTCTTTACCTAAATTATCTCTGCCATTGATATAAATATTGGCACCATATAAATTTTTAAAATTAAATAATTTGTCATAAATGTACATATAAAGTGCAAGCTGAATGCTCCTGTCATTATTTTCAAGAACTTTTTTCTTAATGTCTTTTTTTTCTATAAGAAACTTAATAATATCTTTTTTCGGATGTCCTGTTTTATAATCCCACAAAAATATTTTATTATCTAAAGATTTATCTGTTCTATCAAACTTGCAACTTATACCAAATTCTGTTCCGGGAATTTCATAAAAGAATTTCTTTTCCGTATCTTGTACGGTAAGATTATATTTTTTCTGTCTTTCCACTTCGTTTTTAGCAAATAACGGCATTTCGTGTTTTTCTATTTGTGTTAACAATGTTTCTTTTGTGCCTAAAAAAAATTGAGATATATCAAATTCATTTAAGACCTGTTCCGTACTATCTTTTAAAACTTTTAGAACTTTTTCTACATCTTGTGAACAAAAATCATTCTGTTGAGCTGCAATTTCAAATATTCTATGCTTAAAACTTCCATTTTTTGTATTTATTACACTCTCTGTATCTTTTATCTCTATACCACACTTTTTTGCAATCATAGAAAAAACAAATTGTCTTTGACATTGTATAAAATGAACAAACTCCGTTGCCGATATATGATATTTACCATTTTCGTCTTTAGTTAAGACTTGTTCCAACAAATCTTTTAATGTTATATTTTTAAACAACTCTTTTTTAAAATCCACCAACTGAACTTCTTTTGGTTTTGAATTTTTGTTGTTCATAAGGAATGTTCTGTCGGGTTGTTTGTTATCTTTCAAATTTATAACATCCGCAGATTTTAATAATTTTCCGTTTTTTCCTATAATATTTTTATCGTTCGGTAACAAATGAATAAGATTTTTTATAAGTGAAGATTTTCCTTCTTCTTTACATTCCATTGTAAGATACGGATAACTTATATAATTTTTTTCTGAAAGGTTTATTGCCGATATTATACTTTGTGCTATTTGCAACTTTTTTTCTTCTATTGTTTCCAGTTCCAATGCTTTAGCAATTTTTAGAGGATATGACAGTTGTATATTTTTATCAAAACTTGCACTTAATCCGCATATAAACAAATATTTTGATT
>ONUQ01000189.1 GCA_900321055.1 uncultured Elusimicrobia bacterium | reverse complement strand
CCTAAAGGTCACCCGTAGACTACGGGTTTGATAGGCAAGAAGTGTAAGTGCAGTAATGTATTGAGCTAACTTGTACTAATCGACCGTTTGGCTTAGTCACATTCTCTAATCCGGAGACTTGACTTTTTGTCTTCGCTTTGTTATAATTTGCCTGTTAAGTTAGTTCTTTTTAAAATTTTCTGGTGATTATACCTTTGAGGTCACACCCGATCCCATTCCGAACTCGGAAGTTAAGCTCTTATGGGCCGATGGTACTTGGACCGCAGGGTCCCGGGAGAGTAGGTCATCGCCAGATTCTTTATATAAGCAAGTGTATAGAATTATACACTTGCTCTTTTTTTTGCATTAAACTTATTCCGCTTTTGCAACAAAAAAAGTGCATATTTCTAAACTAAACAACTTTACTTTTTGGTTTACAACTTTGTATTTAACTCCTTTAGATACCGTCTGCTACTGTTTCTATTCATGTACACCGATTAGTATACTTTACTTCGCTATCATTTCAAAAATGATTTTATGATGATCAAAAAAAATAAAAGTTCCTTCAGGTAAGCAAATAAGACAAATATATATAAATATAAAACTAAAGATGGAATGTATAAGACTGTTCAGACTGTTGCAATTAAATAAAAAAACATTTATTGTTCTAATTAATTTCTGTAAACCGTAGTTAGCGAATACTTTATTTCGGAACAAAAAATGAAAGCTTTCAATTGCAAGAAGTAAGGTTTAAAATTTTAAAAACTTTATTTCGTTATATTTGCCAAGATCTTTAACGGCAGGCAGTAGTTTTATATAGACCTTGAATTTTTTTTGTTATAACTTTGCAACTAACTCAATTGAGAACAGTTTTGCCAATTTGATTGTTGTTTTTTTATTCTTTTAATTAAACAGATATTCTATTTACGATATTTGAAACAAAATAAAAATAAACAGAAGTAAAACACTATAAAATAAAAAACTTTATTCTTATAGTTGTCGTCGGAAAATTTAAGTAATAAAGAAAAGTTTACGGTTAAAATAAGATAATATTTTATTTTACAATTGGTATGTAAGATATAGATTTAGAAAAATATAATTGTTCTATATAATTAGAAAGTTATTATAGTATTTTTATAATAAAGTTTTATTTTGATTAGGATAAATAAAATTATATGTATAGTGTGAACTTTAATATTTATTAATCTAATAATAAATATTAAAAATTTTGATTTTATTGTTTATATTTGATATCATATATAATGTTATTGTAATTAAGTAAGAAAAATATTGAAAATTTTGCTAATACAAATAATTTACAGTAAATTAAAAAATATGTATAATGTGCCGGGTTGAAGTATTAAAATAAAAAAAAGGAGATATTGAATGGATTTCAAAAATTATTGTAAAGTCTATTTTTGGGATATCGTGAGTAAGCATTATTTTGATTATAAAGGTAGAGTAGGAAGAAAAGTTTTTTTGTTATTCAATTTAAACACATTTATTATCAGTGTTATATTGAATATAATAACAGGTGGGATAGGATCTATATTTTTTGCATTAGCTGTGCTTTTGCCGTCTTTGGGATTAAGTATTAGAAGATTACATGATATAAATTTGAGAGGTTGGTGGTTTTTAATAAATGCTATTCCGGTTGTCGGATTGGCTATTTTTATTGTATTTGTTTGTTTAAAAGGAACGAAAGGAGCTAACAGATTCGGTTCAGAACCGGGTTCAGAAAATATAGAGGCAGAGGTTGTAGCATAGGTACAAAATAATTTTTATAAATATTTTAGCTGTTATATTTGTTTATAGCGACTAAATATTTTTAATACAAGTACTTGACAAAAAAGATTTTTTGTAGTACAATCTAACAAGTTCTTTAATTTACAGATTTAGTTTTTTTAAGTTTAAGACAGTAAGGACTCAAATTAGAGTTTAATATTATTTTTACCTTGCCGAGACTGAGTAGAATATTTTTTATTTACTTCTCATTCTCGTGAGAAGTTTTTTTATTTGTAAATAATAAATGGAGAATATATAAAATGCCAAATTTAAAAAATCAAGCAGATGTAAAAGTTTTAGCTGAAAAATTTAAAGCAATGAAAGGTATGATTATGACTGAATATCATGGTCTCTCTGTTGCACAAATTTCTGAATTGAGAAATCAATTAAGAAAAAACGGTTGTGAGTATTTGGTTGTTAAAAATACTTTAAGTAAGATAGCACTTAAAGAAGTTGGTATAGAAGGTGCTAATGAATATTTTGAAGGTCCGACTGCTATAGTTGTTGAAAGTGATGATCCTGTATCTCCGGCAAAAGTTGTTTCCGAATTTTCAAAAAAATGCGATAAGTTAGTCATAAAAGGTGGTTTGTTGGATGGTAAAGTTATAACAAAGAATGAGATAAATGCTTTAGCTGCACTTCCGACAAAAGAAGTTCTTATCGGAAAAATGCTTGGTAGCATGAATGCTCCTATTTCAAACTTTGTTGGTGTGCTTAGTGCAGTTACAAGAAATTTTGTTTGTGTGTTAAATGCAATTAAAGAACAAAAAGAAAAAGTAGCATAAATAAAAATATATTTAGTAGGAAAATAAAAAGACAAAAAACAAATGAGGGAGTAGTAAAATGGCAATGACAAAAGATCAATTAATTGAAGAAATTTCATCAATGACAGTGTTGGAAATGGCAGAATTGGTAAAAGCTTTAGAAGAAAAATTTGGTGTTTCAGCAGCAGCTCCTGTAGCAGTTGCAGCAGCAGGTGCAGCAGCTCCGGCAGCAGCAGGTGCAGCAGAAGAAAAAACAGAATTTAATGTTGTGTTAGCAGCAGCAGGTGCAAACAAAATAGCTGTTATTAAGGTAGTTAGAGAAATCGCAGGTTTAGTATTAAAAGAAGCTAAAGATTTAGTTGATGGTGCTCCAAAAACAGTTAAAGAAAATGTTGCTAAAGCAGATGCAGAAGAAATGAAGAAAAAGTTAGCAGCAGCAGGTGCAACAGTAGAATTAAAGTAATTTAGTTTTTAACTGAAGTTAAACCAAAAAAATATAGTAAAATTAATGAAATACTTGACAAAAGATAATAATTAAGTATATAATAACTACTTAATTTTATCTTTTTGTCAAAATATAATAATAGTGGGTTTTAGCTAATGAAACAAGTTAATTTTGGAAAAATAAAGTCACCAATTGATCCACCTTTACTGCTTGGTATGCAAAAAGATTCATTTGCAGATTTTATGCAAAGAGATGTAGAACCTGAGAATAGAAAAGCTCAGGGATTGGAAGGTGCATTCAGAGATGTATTCCCTATTAAAAATTCAGATGAAAGTTTAGAAGTACAATATATATCTTATTCTTTTGGAGAACCAAAATATTCTGTAACAGAGTCTGTTGAGAGAGATGAAACTTATTCTACTCCTTTAAAAATAAAACTTAGATTAGTTCAAAAAAAAGAAGATGGAAAAGAAAAAGAAATTTCTGAACAAGAAGTTTACTTTGGAGATATTCCTTTAATGACCGATACTGCAACATTTGTAATAAATGGTGCAGAGAGAGTTATTGTTAGCCAGATACATCGTTCTTCCGGAGTTATATTTGAAGAAGATGAAGAAAAAAGAGTTACCATACTTGGTAAACCTTTATATTATGCAAGAATAATCCCTTATAGAGGAGCATGGGTTGAATTTGAATTTGACCAAAATGGTCTTTTGTATGTTAGAATAGATAGAAAAAGAAAAATTTTAGCAACAACACTTTTAAGAGCAATAGGTTTTGAAAGTGATAGTGATATATTGAATCTTTTTAAAGAAACCAAAGAAGTTTCTTTAGATTTGGCACCGTCTGTTTTAGCAAATGAATGTCTGGCAGATGATATTTATGATCAAAAAACAGGTGAGGTGTTGTTTGATGCAGGTAAAGAATTAACAGAGAGTAATATAGAAAAATTAAAAGCAAAAGGTTATACTACCGTAACTGTTTTAAAAGATACGACTATTCTTTTGACATTGAAAAAAGATACCATCAAAACACAAAAAGAAGCGGTAAATCATATATATAAAGTTTTAAAGACTCAAGAATTTATAGTACAAGAAAGAGCACAGGGATTTTTGGATGAGTTGTTGTTTAAATCTATAAGAAGATATGATTTTACAACAATCGGAAGATACAAAATTTTAAAAAAGTTAGCTCCGATTTATGAATTCTATAAGAATGTAGGTATAAAATATACAGATATTGAAACCGGAAAATTAAAAGAACTTGTTATTCCTAAAAAAGATAAAAGAACTGTTGCAAGGGAAGATATTATTGCAACAATTAAGTATCTTTTGATGATATATAACAGTGAAACTGAATTTGAGGAAAATGGTAATAAAATAAAGTTGGGATTAGATGATATAGATCATTTAGGCAATAGAAGAGTAAGATCTGTAGGTGAATTACTTGAAAACCAAGTAAGAATAGGATTAGTTCAAATGGCCAGACTTACAAAAGAATATATGAATAGCCAAGATAAAGCAACAATTACACCAAGATCTTTAATGAATATAACTCCTTTTGTTGCTCAAATAAGAAAGTTTTTTGGAACATCGCAACTTTCACAATTTATGGATCAAATTAATCCGTTATCTGAACTTACACATAAAAGAAGACTTTCTGCATTAGGTCCCGGAGGTCTTAACAGAAAGAGAGCAGGATTTGAGGTAAGAGATGTTCATTACACTCATTATGGTCGTGTATGTCCTATTGAAACTCCTGAAGGACCAAACATTGGGCTTATAACTTCATTGTCAGCTTATGCAAGAGTAAATGAATATGGTTTGATAGAAACACCATATAAGAAAGTTGTTGACGGTAAAATTACAAATGATATT